>NZ_JBFRMK010000213.1:0-7954 GCF_041470405.1 Shewanella sp. 10N.286.45.A1 | reverse complement strand
TTCGCCAAAAACACTCTGAATAGATCAACAACTTATACTGATTGGTATAACGCATTCTAGTCATAAAAGAATAGAAGCAATGAAACGAATTTAAAGGACAGCATTCCTTGGTCATTTTTTCTGCGTTAAAGACTATTTGTGGTGAATGACTACACGACATAGCCTCTGTCTTGCCAAAATGGCCAATAAATTGCTGTAAAAAAACCATAAAAGATCAACAGACTCTAGCCTATCATGCAATTTGGTGGCTAATAAGCTGCAATTTGTATCATTAGCTTATCGATATAGGCTTTCAGGTTGTCAACTTTTGCTATCCAGGACGTAGTTGAGCGTTTTGTAGTCATTTTGTTCATCATGGTATATTTAGGTAACAAAGCTTATATGGCTGGTTATATCTAGTTTTAAACACAAGTGTAAACACTGTGGATTAACTAAGTTTGCACTAAAAATAAAAGTAAATTTAATGGGCTAATATGGAGGTGCTTGCTAATTTAATGTTTAATTTTGATTTGGTTTTGTTGTGCCTTTTTTAAATTTAAATCGGTTTAAATACATATTATTGGGTACTCCTGTTTTTTGTCTGAAGAGGTCGTATTTTTTTAGTGATCAAGCTCAAAATATGAATCAAGCTAAAACCAAGTTGTTTACAATTAATTGCTATATTAATAACTGCTAAAGATGGTAATCATTATCAATAATCACGTAAATTACTAAATAATAAAGCATTGATATTTTTTGTTCGATTAAAGGTTTATTTTTTACGCCTCTTTAAATTGTGAGCTATTAGGCGGTTTTCTCAAAAACCGGTTATATGTAACAGCATTGAACCAACTCAGCGTTAGCTTGAACCCGTTAAGGTCATACCACTAAAATACCCCCTTCGATATACAACCGGCTTGTAAGTTAATGTCCCTCATAAATCCGATAAAGTCAGTGAGTTTTATAGCCAAGTTAATGGCTACGAGTTTACTCTCATTACTCATTACCGTTTTACCTGCGCAAGCAACTCCTTGGAGTTCACTTGATTCCCAACAGTTAGAGCAGAAATTAACCGAAAAATTCGCTGAGGGTAAATACTCTCCCAAAGGCGCTGATTCCTGTCTCATGTGTCATAAGAAAAGCCCTAAAGTGATGGCGATTTTTGATGGCGTCCATGGTGATATGAGTAGCAGTAAATCACCAATGGCTGGTATGCAGTGCGAAGCCTGTCATGGTCCGCAAGGTAAACATAATCGTGGTGGTAAAGAGCCGATGATTAGCTTTGGTGCAGACAGCAAATTACCTGCTGAGAGCCAAAACAGTGTATGTCAGGGCTGTCATAACGATCCTAAGCAGATGGCTTGGCACAACAGTACTCACAACCTGGAAGAGGTTGCTTGCGCTGACTGTCACCAGATCCACGCTGCAAAAGACCCTGCACTTGATCGCTTAATGGTTAACGATACTTGTACCTCGTGCCACACCCGCGCAAAAGCCGATATGAATAAGCGTTCATCTCACCCAATGAAATGGGATCAGATGACCTGTATTGATTGCCATAGCCCTCACGGTTCGATGACTGAAAGTGCGCTGATTAAACCTAGCCTTAATGAAACTTGTGCTGAATGTCATGCAGACAAGCGTGGCCCATTCCTGTGGGAGCATGCGCCAGTTATGGAAGATTGCTCAAACTGTCACACAGCGCACGGTAGTGTAAATGAAGCCCTACTTAAAACGCGAGTGCCGCAATTATGTCAGCAATGTCACGCAGACGATGGGCATGCAAGCCGTGTTGCTACGCAAGCGGGTCAAGATGCTTTCAGTGCCGGTAAGAGCTGTCTTAACTGTCACAGCAAAGTTCATGGTTCAAACCATCCTGCTGGCAGTAACTTTGCCCGTTAAGACCTGGAGTGAGTAATATGCGTTCAACTAAATTGTTTTCTTTAAACTTGATCACTCTAGCACTGTTTGGCACCGCAACGGGTGCAATGGCTGCTGACTTTGGTGTTCAACGAGCAAACACTGAAAGCCTTAAAACAGCCAATTACCAGTGTAAGCGTTGTGTGATAACCGACGGTTATTCGGGCACAGTGGGTGCCAGTGTTGGCGTTATTGATGCTGACGATGACCATGCGATTAATCAGTTAGGCACCGGTACTGATGGTGCCATAGCGGGTGTTAACGCTGATATGGCTTATCAGCAAAGTGGTTATCGCGCTAAGGTTCAAGCTCATCAGCTTGGAATGGATAATGGTTTTATTAATATCGAAGCGGGTAAGAGTGAGCAGTACCAGCTTGATATGGACTTTCAAACCATTACCACCAATCAGTACAGTAATGCCCAAACTAACCTTTGGCATAACAACGGTATGCTAACGCCAAGTGAGCATAGTCGTGAGCTTAATCTTGATCTACAAAGACAGCGTAGTGGCATCGGTTTTGAGTATGATTTCTCAGCACTCACCGAGTTAGGTCTGAGTAGTTATGCGCGTTTCGACCGTGAAGATAAAACTGGCCATCGTAGCGCGAGCTTGATGAGCCCAAGTCCGGTCAATTTTGCAGAACCAGTTGATGAAACGACTGATAAGTTTAGCGCAGGTATTGTGTTAGATGGTGATAATTGGTTGTCAGAGCTGAGCTACCATGGCTCTCGTTATGAGAACAATATTAGCGATTTAAGCTTGCCATATAGTTATGACGTATACAGTGCAACACCTGATAACCAAGCGCATCAAGTGTCGTTATCGGGTCAATACCGCTTAGCTTCTAGTGTGTTTAGTGGCCGCGTGGTTTCAGGTCGTATGATCCAAGATCAAGATCTTGTGCAGATGAGCGGCAACCCGATTCAAAACTGGGATGGTCAAGTCGATACCTTTAGCAGCAACTTAGCGGCGAGTACCAGAGTAAGTAGTCGCTTACGTCTTGGCGCAAGTTACGACTACAACAAGCGTGACAACCGCTCTTCAGTATTTGACTTTGCACAATACGAATATGATTCAATGTCGGGTGCTTTTAAGCAAAATACCCCGATGGATATTGAGCGCCAAACCTTTAAAGCCAATGCGAGCTATCGTTTAGCCAGTGGTTACCGCCTACAAGCTGGTTACGACTATAAGCAGGTTGAGCGCAGTTATGGTGAGCGTGAAGAGACGCAAGACAGCGAAGTTTGGAGCAAACTGAACATTCGCGCTATTGACAAGTTAACCCTTGATTTTGGCTTGAGCTATGGCTCGCGAGGCGGCAGTGACTACCAGGCCAATGAGCTCACTTCTGACGAAACTGATTCTCTGATGCGCAAGTATCATTTAGCCGATCGCAATCGTACTGAAGTGAACGCTCGCGCCAGCTACACACCACTAGAGTGGTTAACGTTTGATGTTAGTACTTACTACGCCAACGACGACTATGACGCGACTGAAATTGGTTTAACCCAAGCCAAAGATTACGGCTATGACGCCAATGTCCATCTGCAGGTTTCTAAGCCGGTATCTGTCTACGCATTTGCAGGTCAGCAGTGGATTGACTCAGACCAAAGTGGCGATCAAAGCGCAATTTGGCATACAGAAATTCGCGACCAGTTTATCAACCTAGGCCTTGGGGCAACCTATTCAGGTCTAATGGAAGACAGACTGACCCTAGGCATGGATTACCTATTTGCCAACTCAGAAAGTAACACGGGTGTAAGCCCTTCAAACGAAGCTTCTTATGGGGCTTACTACTCATACAGCCATAGCATGAGCCTATATGGGCAATACATGATCTCGCCGCAAATGGCGTTAAAACTGGCTTATCAGTATGAACGTTACTTTGATACAGACAGTGCAATGGTCACCGCCGATAGCAACTCAGGATTAATCACCTTAGGTGAAATCAATCACAATTATAACGCCCATCAACTGATGTTGACCTTCAGCTACAAGCTGCTTTAGGTCGAGTTAGTCACAATTTAAGTTCGAGGAAAACGAGATTATGGAACGTAGAAGTTTCTTAAAAATGAGTGCTGCGCTGGGCTGTGCAGCAACAGTTACAGGCTGTAATTCCAGCTCTGATGATGCCAATGTTATTCCGCCTAAGCCACCGGTTGGTGATGAGCAAATTACTTGGTCATCATGCCTAGTAAACTGTGGTTCAAACTGTCCTGTTAAAGTGTTTAGTCGTGACGGTGTTATTACCCGTGTCGAAACTGACCATGACATCACTGATGGCGATGATATTTACCAAGTACGTGCTTGTGCTCGTGGGCGTTCACTGCGCCAACGCACTTACGCGGTTGACCGTCTAAAGTCGCCAATGAAACGTGTTGGTAAGCGTGGCGAAGGTAAGTTCGTTCCAATCACTTGGGATGAAGCAGCTAAGACCATCGGTAATAAACTGACTTCAGTGATTGCTGAGCACGGCAACAAAGCCATTTTCCGTAGCTATGGTTCTGGTGCTTATTACGGTTTTGCATCAAACGCATGTTTCAACCGCCTATTGAACCTTAACGGTGGTTGCTTAAGTTACTACGGTAACTACTCATGGGGACAGCAACAAGAAGCTGCGGCGCATACATTTGGTACTGGCAGTACTAAGGGCTCGTCAACGGTTACGCTATCAAACAGTGACTACTTACTTGGTATTGCTTACAACCCAAGTGAAATTCGTCAATCAGGTAGTGGCGAAGGGTACGATTACTTAAAAGCACTGCAAAAGTCTAACGGTCTTAAAGTGACCATGATTGACCCGCGTTACACCGATTCTATGCTAGGCAAAGAGTCGACTTGGTTGCCAATCCGTCCGGGTACTGATGCCGCGCTTGCCGAAGCGATTGCTTATCAAATGATTAGCTCTGGTTGGGTTGACGCGAACTCGCTTGATTTCATCAACAAGTACGCTGTGGGCTACGATGCTGCATCAATTCAAGCACAGAAAGATATCTTTGCTGCCAGCGGTGACGCGACTAAGCAAGAATATGCCGCGGTAATGAAGCCTGAAGAGAACTACCGTGATTACATTCTTGGTCTTGGCATATACGCTGATGCGCCGAAGAAGACTGCTGAGTGGGCAGAAAAGATCACCGGTATTCCGACAGCTGAAATTAAGCAAATTGCTATTGACCTACAAAACGCACAAGCGCCTTATATCGTTGTTGGTGCTGGTGTTAACCGTCAAGCCAATGGCGAGCAAAGCATGCGTGCACTTTACATGCTGTCGGTATTGACTGGTAAGCTTGGCACATTGGGCGCATCAAATGGTGAGCTACCTTCAATGAGCGGTATGTACCGTGCAGGTATTCCTGCTGGTAGTAACCCAGTTAAAGAAAAGATCTCTTTCTTCTGCTGGTCAGAAGCGATTCATCACGGCGAAACCATGACAGCTCGTAGTCATGGTATTACAGGTACTGATGATTTAGATACGCCGCTTGGTACTAACATCAAGGTGATTATCTCTGCATCTGACAGCACGCTACTGAACCAGCATGCGCAGATCAATAAAACCGCAGAAATCTACCAAGATGAATCAGGCGTTGAGCTGATTGTTAGTTGTGATTGCTGGATGACTCCTGGTGCTAAATTTGCCGACATCATCTTGCCAGACACTAGCTGGTTAGAGTCTAACGACTTAGTTAATGATTCATACGCATCTGGTGCATTGGGTTACATCACCGCGATGAAATCTGCGATTGAACCTATGTGGGACTGTAAGTCTATGTATGAAGCATCAGCATTGATTGCTAAATACATGGGTTGTGAAGCCGAGTTTACTGAAGGTAAAACTGAAGCGCAGTGGCTTGAAGAGCTTTACCAAAAGACTAAAGACAGCAGCACCAACTTAGGCGTTGTACCAGCGTTCCCGGCAACTTACAAAGAAGCGCAAGAAATTGGTTTCTTCCGTAAGCATATGCAAGATGATCACGTTGCACTTGCAAGCTACATCAATGATGGTGAGCCATTAGCAACTCCAAGTGGCAAGATTGAGATCTACTCTGCAGAGCTTGCATGGCGCGCGGCTAACTGGGATCAAGAAAACAGCCCACTAAACCCAACAGGCGTTAAAGGTGACACCATCACAGCAATCCCACAGTACACAGTGACCTGGGATGGTTATGAGGATGAAGACACAAGCACGGATTACCCAATTCAATTGGCGGGTTACCACACTAAAGGTCGAACTCACTCAAGCTACCACAACGTACCTTGGTTACGTGAAGCGGTCGAAGATGCTGTTTGGGTTAACCCAATGGACGGTGCTAAGCACGGCTTAAGCTCTGGCGATAATGTTGAAATGTATAACAAACGTGGTTCGATTGCCGTTAAGGTGCGTATCACGCCACGTGTGGCACCAGGTGTATTTGCACTCGGTCAAGGTGCTTGGTTTAACCCAGGTAAAACGGTTGGTAGCACGGGCCATATTATTGATGAAGGCGGCGCAATTAATACGCTAACACGTTACCAGCCAAGCCCTGTAGCTAAAGCTAACCCACAGCACACCATCCGTGTTGCCATTAAAAAGATTTAAGAGAGTAGTTAATTATGACTGAACCAACTCAATATGGTTTTTATGTAGACAGCACTAAGTGTACCGGTTGTAAAGCGTGTCACGTGTCTTGTAAAGATCGTCAAAGCAATGAGATCCGTAACAACTCGAACCCGCAAGACAACACCTTGCCGGCACTAAACGGTGTGACTTGGCGTCGTGTTTATGAGTACGGTGGCGGCGAGTGGACTGAGGGTAACAACGGCTGTTTTGAGCAAAATGTATTTGCTTACTACATGTCTATTGGTTGTAACCATTGCTCTGAGCCTGTATGTGTTAAAGCCTGTCCAACAGGCGCAATGCACAAGCGCCGTGAAGATGGCTTAGTGCATGTAGCACAAGATATCTGTATCGGTTGTGAAAGTTGCTCACGCGCTTGTCCATACGATGCACCGCAAATAGACCGTGAACGCAAAGTGATGACTAAGTGTGATGGTTGCTATGAGCGCATTGCAGATGGTCGTAAGCCAGTATGTGTTGAGTCATGCCCACTGCGTGCACTTGACTTCGATACTATGGATAATTTACGTGAAAAGTACGGCGACGGCGATGGTCATATTGCACCACTGCCATCACCATCAATCACATCACCAAACCTAATTATCAAGGCTAATGTAAATGGTAGCCCTGCAGGTAGCGGTGAAGGCAGCATCTTAAACCCAACTGAAGTTTAAGTCAGAGTTTAAGCTTGCCTGCGAATAGCGTCAAAACTGGTGCTATTCGCTATGATTAATTTCTAGTGTAATAAAAGCTGTGGCGATAATGAGTCCAGCGTCGTGTTAAAGGTGAACCATGTCTTCAAATATAGCGTCGATAGATTTTGCTGAGTATCAAGGGTTAGCGCGTATTTTGCATCACTGCCTTATTCGTCATCCTGAAGCCGAACTAGTGCAAGGGCTTAAGGATTGTGATGTTGCTGGTAGTTGGCCAACTTTTGCCAAACGAGAGGAAAATGGCAAAGGGCGTGAGGCACTGGCTGCATTTTTAGCGCAGTGGCCAACCGATACCCATGAGGCTGAACTTATCGAATTGAAGCTTGACTATGGTCAGCTGTTTTTTGGCCCTGGTGAGCCAAATGCAGTTCCACAAGGTTCGGTGTATTTGAGTGAAGAGCAGTTACTTAATGATCGCTCCACCATGGCGCTGATGGATTTCTATCAGGCCAATGGTGTAAACGTTGATGTTGATTATCCGCAGCCACTTGATCATATCGGGCTTTTCTTTGCTGTATTAGATCAGACTTTTGGTCGTCTGCAGCTGGAAACTGATAATCAAGCGCTGATTCGCTTTACTCAAGTGTTATTGCAACAGCATTTGTTGCCTTGGGCGCCGCGCTGTTTTGAGCTAGTGCAGAGCCATGCAAACAGTGGATTTTACCGTGGTATCGCTTTGCTGGGGAATGATTTCTTACTGCAAATGCAGCAGGATTTTCAGTTACTACCAAAAGAGACGCGTTTAT
>NZ_JBFRMK010000212.1:0-1902 GCF_041470405.1 Shewanella sp. 10N.286.45.A1 | reverse complement strand
TTAATGTTTTACCTGGCACCGGGCGACCCTCTTTTTTGGCTTTATCTCGCCAATGATACAGGGTTTGATAGGAGATCCCCTCACTGCGAGCCACTTCCATGACAGTCATATTGTGGGGAGGTAATAATTTCTTTAAAACCGCTTCTTTACGTTCAGGTGAATATCGTGCCATTGAGCTCTCATTGACCGCCCCCTTTATTTAATTATTGGATGATTTTAAGGGGTGACAACAATCCTGACACAGGAGGGATAAGCATTTTGATAAAACTTGTTTCGCATTCATGGCATTTACTCGTGGTAATTTTTGTTTGGCGATAAATTTGATCACAAAATACCATTAATGATCCTTATTGTTTTTCCTATCTCATTATTTCTATTTGTCTTTTTGTGAGGATTCGTCAGACACTGCCCCCACATATCTTCAGACTTTATCTGCGGCATTAATGTCAAGGGTAACCACTTCAAGGAGTAAATCTGTGGGTAACGGTTTGCGCATCGGCTTTTTACGCGCGGTTTTTCCCTGGGTGATGAAATAAATCAAATGGAAAGCTATTTCTTTCCATTTGATTACCATAAATAGATTTTACGACCAAACAACAGTTAATTACTTGTACTGAAGTTAATTACTTATACAGATTGGATGTGCAGTATATTCAGTACCAGAAAGAGGGTTTATGACGTCACCATTACTGGGCTTTACGAGAATCCGCCAGCCTTGCTCTGTAGTAGCCCAAACAAAAACATCATCTTCGAATTCACCGGTTCCAACTGGGACCTTTGAAGCTGGCGGTAGCTGCCAAGAGTTAAGATTTTCAAGAGTGTTAAGTTTTAAATAATCACAAAACCTATTAGCTTCTGAAAATGTGACCCCATTTTCAAATAAAGTAATAGGGTAGTCATCGCCTAGAGCGAGGTTTAATGCCATTTCACTTGGTGGATATGAAATTGTATTTTCATTTATTAGAAAGTTGTTAACGCAAGCACCAGATTCATTGTCAAAACAAGAGTCTAAATTTTCTGATATTCGAATATCTCTAATGTCTGACTTATTTGAAGCTTTATGATAAGCTGTGATAGTCGTTGTTCTTCCTGAAGAATTGGTAAGTCCCTCAAGCTCAGAATTATTGTTTATTTTCACGAGAGCGGTGTCACCTATTTCCCACTCTATTTCATCTGTTATTACTTTACGGCTGCCTTCTGGTGTTAGAGCTATTACTTTCAAGCTTACCGCTTTTTCTGAACCAGTGCCTATAACGAGAGCATTTCCAAAACTTGATCCAACAATTTCCATTGTAATACTTTCAAAATTGACTGTAACTCCTGAATCAGAACCAGAACCAGAACCTGAATCCACATTAGAATTAGAATCCGAACTGGAACTATTACACCCGCAAATAAGTGCAGTGGAAAGACCTAACATAACTAATAAATTTATAGGTTTCATAAAGTACATGCCTTAACAATGGAAGGATTTTCAAGAAATAGCGAATAAATTATAGCCATTAAAACAAACGCACGCAAGGCGGAAGAGGAGCTCAGAGTGGAGGTTGTAAATATTTTGGCCTAGCGGCTTATTAAAAAGTAGCCTAATACTCAACTAATATTAGGCACGATCTTAGAGTTGAATCAGAACAATCGTTCTGATTCATTGGGCATCAGTCCGCCACTGTGTCAGGATAATTGTCGCCTAAGTTTTCCATATACAATCACTAGCCAGCCATTGATAATCAACAACATAACGAGCTAGGAGCTAGACTTCAATTCTCGTATTCTTATCATGAATATTCCTCCCTAAAGAGGATCTAAGTGTGAATTATGCGAAAAATGATGAAATTTGGCTGAAATAGCTTTCAGAGAAGCGCAGTTGCGGTGTTTTTCAAGGCAGTTGGCACTCTTTACTTA
>NZ_JBFRMK010000211.1:0-27876 GCF_041470405.1 Shewanella sp. 10N.286.45.A1 | reverse complement strand
TCTGGCATCCTGCTCCGCTTTTGATAATTGCTCTTGCATTATTCAACCTTCGACCATCCTTGGTCTCGTACCTCCTAAATCTGACTGCCAAAGGAGGCCGGAATGTCTTATTTTGTATGGAAAAAAATAGCCCATTTAGTCGTATATCGAATGCCACATGCGCTATATAAAGTGATTTCCCCATGCCTTAAATATCAGCCGCACTTTATGAGCGTCTGAGGACTTTGACTGCTACGTTGCATTGTCTCAAAAGGGAATAACCATTTCTTGCTCAATGCGCCTTGAATTGAAAGCTTTGAACTGAGCATATCCTTAATGGAATTGGTATTATTCTGACCAGAAATAAGTTAGTGCCTTTTATCACTTGTGAAGGCATAAGTCCTACCCAAGGATTGTAGCGTTGAAGCGCACTTTTTCATCATCCTTTAAATAAAAGTGATTTCATCAATGGGAGATTGAATTCAAAGGCTGCGATGTTTATGATTCGATGCTCTCTACCAAGTCTCAATACACTGTCTAACCCCAATAATAATTTGTGTATAGCCTAGCTTAAAAAGGAAAATCGATGAACGCTGTTGAACACTATCCAATAGGTACACCTGGCCAGAAATGGAACGACACCGATAAGTCTGCTTGGCTTGCTTTACAGTCTGTTAAACGCTCTTACAAGGAGCAAGTATTAACAAAAGTGTTGGCTTTGGGTGAAAAGTTCACGCTAGAGCAGTATGGCGCTTTGTCTGTTGATGCGGCGAAGTATCCGTTGTACGCAGTAAAGAGTAATCACTGGCAGGCTGATAAACCAATTATTTTGGTAACGGGCGGGGTTCATGGTTACGAGACCAGCGGCGTGCAAGGTGCAATTCGCTTTATGGAAACCAAAGCGCAAGCCTATGCAGAGCATTTTAATATAGTGCTTATTCCCTGCGTGAGTCCATGGGGATATGAGACTATAAATCGCTGGAATCCAAGTGCGATTGACCCTAATCGTTCTTTTTATGCAGATAGCCCAGCCGAAGAGTCAGCGGCACTATTGGCTTACCTTGCACCGATTAATGAGCAGATTTTTGCTCATATTGATCTACACGAAACCACTGATACTGATAATAGTGAATTTAGACCAGCACTCGCTGCTCGCGATGCAAGCGTGCATGATAATTGGAATATCCCAGATGGCTTCTATCTGGTGGGGGACACCATTAACCCACAAATGGCATTCCAAAAAGCCATCATTACTGAAGTTGAGCAAGTCACTCATATTGCGCCTGCTGATGAAAGCGGTAAGCTCATTGGCGTTGAACTCGCACAGTTTGGAGTGATAAATTATGCCACAAAGGCATTAGACTTATGTGCTGGGCTGAGTGGTGCTAAATACGTAACTACCACAGAAGTTTACCCAGATAGCCCGTTAGTGGATGATGAAAACTGCATTATTGCTCAAGTAGCAGCAATAACTGGCGGCTTGGATTACCTACAGACTTTGTAACTTATCCCACTAAGTAGAATATCGCCTCTAGTGTTAATTAGAGGCGATAGCAGTATTATTTTATGCTGTAACTTAAGCTTTCATGATTCAATTCTTGTGCTTTAGGTCGGTTTTTTAACAGAAACTACTGGTAATTGTATCCCCGCTCAAAATAATCTGTAAAAAATTCCAACTCCAATTCAAACAATGAGCCCGTTAATTAAGCGCTTACTAAAGCATGGGTTGTATTGTGCTGATTTTGTTTTAAACAATCATCATTAAATCATTCATTTAACTGGTACTTCCGTACCTAAAATTTGTCTTGAACGCTTATTTTCTAATCGTTAGGTTGGCGAAAGAGCTCAGTTCTCTGACCTCATAAAGAACATTCAAACAATAACAATAGAGATAAAGAAATGAAGATCTTAAAACAATTCACCTTGCTGGTGTTGGTCGCAATAAGCCCCTTTGTACACAGTGCAACAGGGGTCGCTTTTATACATGGAACAGGCCATCAGACTGATGCGCTTAATGATTATTGGAGTTCAGAGTTTGTTGATACTGTTAGGCAAGGAATTACCGAACCTGATAATTACGTCGTGATCAATTGTGACTTCGACCAATACATGTGGGAACAAACTGCAGCGGGCTGCCTAGCCCAGCAATTATCAAGCTTCATTAGTGACAAGCAGATAGACTCACTAACTATGATCACTCAAACGGTGGCAATGTCGTGCGCTGGATTTTATCTAATCCAACTTGGGATAGCCGTTATCCAAACATTATTAATGTCACTAATCGAGTGGTTGCCTTAGCTCCCTCTAGTGGCGGTACGCCTTTAGCGGATGCAGTGAATCAAGGGAATGTTTTTGAAACTTCACTGGGTTGGTTACTTGGGTATGGCAGCAATGCTGTTAAACAACAGCAAGTGAGCTGGATGCAGCATTATAATAACACTTGGCTACACGGGACTACGGGTCGACCTGTGCTTAGAAGTCCTTTTGAAGTGGTTGTTGGCTCTGATGTTGATTCGGCTATTTGGGATGGTGATAGTTACTGCGCGGGTTATCAGTATCAAGTTGCCTTAGAAACCACACAAAACTGGCTAGATGATTGCTCGGATGGTTTCTTAGAGTGCAGCTCGCAAAGCGCTGCGGGAACTGTTTGGTTTACTGATAAACAGCGCACCGCTGGGCGAGAACCACTCAGTCATCAGCAAAGCCGACGTGCTTGCTTTAACCTTCATCGTATCATTCGCGATCATATCTAGGAGCCACTAATGAACAGATTAACAACGACTTTGGTGGCTATCACCGCTGGATTTATCTTTACTGGCTGTCAAAGTGAAGAGCAACAAAATCCACAGTTAGAGCAGAGTATACAAGTTATCAATAAACAGTTTTCATTGGCAGCAGTTCAAGCTGGCGATATTACTGTTGCTAATATTCAAGCACCTTCTTTGGATGCGATTAACAACAGTAAAGATCCGATTAGTTTTGTTAATTCAACACCCAGCCAACAAGCCTTAGTAATACCACAAGCAAATTCAAATAGTGAAAGTGATGAGTTTTGGATGACAGTCTCAGGTGCTGAACTTAACAAAGGCGTTAAGCTTGCGATAAGCCAACCTTCCAGTATTATCCGGATTGCGCCAAGAGCTGATAATCGTTCAGGCGCTATGATGCAAAGCCAATCGATATCACCTCAGCAACTTCGATTACAAAAGGTGGGTGATAAAACAGATAGCACAGCGTCTTACATACAATCGTTAACAGATGCTGATGCGCTTGCAACGGCAGGCCTTGATGACAACTCAAGTGCGTTGACATTATCGAGTAGCGCAACTGCCGGAACCTATAAGCTTACAGTGGCGCAATCCCTGCCTAAAAATGGCCAATACCTGGTAAATGTTAAAGAGAAAGGCTCACCTTACAAGCTAAAGCTGTCGACTAACAATCGTATCTCTAGTGATAAGCCAAACGTGCTTTTTACTTTGCAGCTCAGTAATAGTCAAACCGCGTTGCAGCCACAAGCCAGTTTAAAGCACGCCGACGGTAATATTCAGTCTTTAGCGGTAGAGCAGGTGAATGGCCAGTGGCAGGCAACGTTGCCGTCTGTATCTAACATGCCTTCGAGCAATGCAGGCTTGAGTGAGATCCAGGTTAATGTGCAAACTCAAGTGAATGGTCAAGCGCTTTATAGAACGGTCAAAACGGCAGTTAAGCAGTATGTCCCGAGTGGGAAATTAAGCAATCACGTTGACAGTCAGTGGCATGATGGATTGCCGTCACAGCTAACTTTTGCCGTTGAGCTACAACAAGAGGGTCGCTTTGGTGTTAATGCAGCATTAACAGGCACAGACTCAGCGGGCAATGACATACTCATTTTGACTAGTCAATCAGCAGCTTGGCTAACGCCTGAGTCATCGACAATATCTCTGAATTTTGATACCGATACCATTGAAAGCTCTGGCCTTAAAGCCCCCTTTAAACTCAAGGGACTAGAGCTGCTTGATCAAGGGCAGATGGCGAGGTTAAGTTATCAGCAACAAGCATTAACCTTGAGTCTATAGTCGATTAAGGTTCAAAAATAAGCGTGCCTAACTAGGCGCGCTTTTTACTTTGCCAACAATAGCGAAACTCTTATGATAATCTAGGCTGGAAATGACTATTTCCATAATTAAATTTGTACAACTAGATCTTTAATAACATATATATATGAATAAGAGTACTTCAATGATAGAACGCAGTTATACCCTTATTGAGCAGGTGCCTAGTGCTGAAGATTTCGTTCGTCTTCGCATCATCAGCGGCTTGACACCTCGGCCATTAGCGGCTGCTAAGCAGGCATTACCCAATAGCCTTTATGGCGTACAAATCTGTATTGCAGAGCAAACCATTGCTATGGGGCGCGTCGTGGGTGATGGAGCGTTAAACTTTGATATTGTTGATGTGGCAGTCGATCCTGTCTATCAAGGGCAGGGCTTTGGTCGGCTTATTATGCAAAGCATTATGGATTACCTTGATAAAACGGCTTTTAAAGGTGCTTACATCACCTTGATGGCAGATGTTCCAGCGCTATATACAAAGTTTGGTTTTAAGTTAAGCCGACCAGCAAGCGAAGGTATGTACATTATTAAATAACCGCTAATTTTACCTGAGGTCAGTCTAATCTAACTTTCAGACGCGATTACCGCTTTTATGCCGTGGGAGTGAACCTTGATACATAAACCGTCTTTTTTAAAGGCTATGGTTGGATTAGCTAAGCGCTCTTTATCTCCTTTTGGTGAACTCATTTTCACCTTTACTTCGCTCTTACCTGCCAGTACCGGCTTGAGACTTGGTAGTGCTGCTAACAGATCTTCGCTGAGAGTTTCACACTCTGTAGCATCAGATTTTAAAACCAACTCAATATGTTCCCAACCTTCTACCGGATAGCGCTTCTCACCTGGAAAGGGCAGTTCGACACATTCGATAGTCATATCACCAAGTCGCAAAGGCTGGTTTAGCTCAACAATTAAAATCGGACGGCCGTTGATCATGTTGTTTGAGATAATTGTGCCATGCTCTGCGAACTCAAGTTGTAACTGCTGCGCAGCTTGGGTGCTATTGACTCGTAGCGCTGTGTGGTCGCATTCCAGTGCCAGTTTATCCAATCCAAGCTCGCTCATAAACTGAATAATAGATTGGCTAAAGGCTGGCCAACTGCTGGTTAGTTGCTCATAAGTCATTAATTTTTCTCTGCTGGAGCCCGCTTTTAAACGGGCCTACTTTTATATTTAAAGTTTTTATTTAAAGTTTTTATTTCAAGAGGTGTGGAGCGTTATGGCCAGATCTCGATTGGGGTGCCTTCATCAATCGCGCGCCAAAGCTCATCCATCTCTGCATTGGTTACGGCTATACAGCCGTCAGTCCAATTGTACTGCTGAGCCTCTATTGGACTCAGGCTGGAATTAGGGTTTTCACCATGGATCATGATTTGACCACCGGGCTCTATGCCAAGTGCATTGGCGCGTAAGCGATCTTCATCATTAGGATAAGAGATGTGAATAGAACGGTAATAAGCACTGTCTGACTTTTTATAGTCCAGTAAGTAACGTCCTTCAGGAGTGCGTTGATCGCCTTCTGTGAGTTTATGGCCAACCGGGTTATCACCCATGGCAATGCGGTAAGACTTTAACACTTTGCCTTCGCGTAGCAGCGACAAACTTGATTCTGATTTGGTGACGACAACCAAATCAGCTTTACCACTGGCATGAGCTAAGTTCGTTTGGAAAACGCTTAATACTAGAAGTAATGAAACAATTGTTGAGAAGAAAACCCGCATTTACAACCCTGAGCCTAATGCCCTTAGCATGTAGAAATTAGGCCTATGTTACCTCAAAATCTGGTGATTGTTGACGTACAAGCTTAAGATTATTTTTGAGCTCTGCTTGTTTGCGTGTCACACTATTCATATCACCTAATTTAATACCTTGATAATTCAGCTTATGTCAGATGAATTATCAAGCGGCTTCACAGCAAGGAACGGCGCTATAGATGGCAACAGAAACCGACTCGGAAAGCTTATTTAAACTTAAACTTCGCCGAATAATCTTTGGAACAGACACTCCTGCAGGTCGCTTCTTCGATATCAGTTTAATCGTTTGCATTATTCTAAGCGTCATGTTGGTCTTTTTAGATACTGTTGCTCATATTCATCAGCAGTACGGTGAAATCATCGTTGTATTAGAGTGGTGCTTCACCATTATATTTACTGTGGAATACCTACTGCGCTTATATTGCTCAGCGAAACCGCTGGAATATGCTAAGAGTTTTTATGGGGTGGTCGATCTGCTTTCAGTGCTGCCTACATATTTGGCTTTAGTTTTCCCTGGCGCCAATTTTACTATGGTTATCAGGGTATTAAGGCTATTTAGAATCTTTAGAGTCTTCAAGTTGTTACGTTATTTAAGCGAAGGGAATCTGTTGCTTCGAGCGATGATGCAATCGAGCCGAAAAGTATTTATCTTTTTCTTTTCAGTCAGTTTAATCGTCGTGGTGTTAAGCTCTATTATGTATGTTGTTGAAGGGCCTAATAATGGTTTCTCATCAATCCCTAAGTCTATCTACTGGACGATAGTGACGATTACGACTGTAGGTTATGGTGATATCACCCCTGGAACAAATTTAGGCCAAGCTATTGCCGCATTTACTATGTTGCTTGGCTATTCGATTATCGCTATTCCCACAGGCATTTTAACTGCTGAGATCTCACAAGAGATTGGCAAACACAAAGATTTACGCCGTTGTAGTAATTGCTTAAAAGTAGGTCACGAAACCAATGCGTTGTACTGCGATAAATGTGGCAGTGAGTTGGAAACCGATATTTAGTGCTGGTTTGAATGACATAATAAGTATGTACTCTCCGTCTTTATAATGTTGCACATGCATTTAATATGCAGCTTAGTTAGTCAAATGGATTACGAGGTTTTATGGCTGTTGCCAAGTTTGTACAAGGATCGATACTGCGCCATATCTTGGTGATGAGTTCAACAGCTGCTGTAGGGATCTCAGCGCTATTTGTAGTTGACCTGCTAGATATCTTTTTCCTCAGTTTATTAGGTGAACAAGAGCTTGCCGCTGCTGTCGGTTATGCCGGCACTATCTCTTTTTTTACGACCTCGATTGGTATTGGTTTATCGATAGCGCTTGGTGCATTGGTATCACGCTCCATTGGTGCTAAAGAGGTAGAAAAAGCCAAGCGATTACTACTTAATAGCGCTGTGGTGACATTACTGATCAGTATTGTGGTCGCGGTTATTATATTTTTGTTTATACCTGAGTTGTTATCGCTGGTGGGGGCTACAGGCAAAACCGCAGAGTTAGCGGCTGGTTATCTGTATATTTTAGTCCCTTCATTACCCCTTATTTGTTTGGCAATGGCGCTAGGTAGCGCATTACGAGCGGTGGGTGATGCCAAGCTGTCAATGGTATCAACATTGATTGGTGGCGGTGTTAATGCGGTTTTTGACCCTATATTTATCTTTATGTTTGCCATGGGGATTGAAGGGGCGGCAGTCGCTTCAGTATTGGCACGTCTAGCAGTATTTGTGGTGGCTGCCAGAGGAGTCATTGTTAAGCACAAACTGTTTGGCCGTTTTAACTTAGATCATTTCATTGCCGATCTAAGCCCTATTTTTGCAATCGCTGGCCCTGCGATGTTAACCAATGTCGCCACCCCAATTGGAAACGCCGTTGTAACACGTGCTATTGCTGATTTTGGCGATAGTTATGTTGCTGGTTGGGCGGTGCTAGGCCGCTTAATTCCTGTCTCTTTTGGTATGATATTCGCGTTATCTGGCGCAGTGGGTCCCATTGTGGGGCAGAACTATGGTGCTCAGGAGTTTGGTCGAGTAAAAGAGTCACTTACCCGGGCGATACAATTTTGTAGTGTTTATGTGTTGGTGGTCTCGATTTTGCTATTTCTAACCCGCAATCAGATTGTGAGTGTGTTTGATATGCAGGGCGATGCTGCAGAGCTTATCCTGTTCTTCTGTAGCTATATTGCAGTGTTTTTCATTTTCTCTGGCGTATTATTTGTTGCAAATGCCTCATTCAATAACTTAGGAAAAGCTAAATATTCGACACTGTTTAATGTCGGAAAAGCCACCGTTGGTACTATCCCTTTTGTGTATTTTGGCGCGCAATGGGGTGGGGTTTACGGGGTACTTATTGGCCAAGCTATAGGGTCTATCATCTTTGGAGTATTAGGCGTAGTAGTGGCTTATCGCTTAGTGGAAAAGGTAAGAGGTCAGTTTGTAATCGAGAGTACTGTACAAGCTGTACCAGCGACAGAAACTGAAGCCGCGAGTGAGTTTGATGAAGAGCTTAGCTTGAGTAGCCAAAACCCGATGTCATCATCGTGTGCCAATATGGCGATGGTGACTGAAGAGCAAGATTGTGAAGCTAGTAATGAAATTGCTGAGCTTATCGGTGTAAAAGGCGAAGAGTCGTCAACCAAATAAGCCCAACAAAATATGGCTAATTAGCTAGCGGGTGCACTGTCTGTGTCACTCGCTTGCGCATCAACTTCAGTTGCTGCTTCATTCTGTTTAGCTAACTCTTCAGCGGCAAGCTTTGCTTGTTGCTCCGCACGCTCAGCCTTAGATACGTATTTTTTGATCGTAGGCGGAGTATGCTTATTAAGACGAGCTTTAGCACGCTTAGCCGACAATTTGATCATTTTCTGTTTTCTGTTCATGGGTTCTCTACGATAACGTCAATCTAAGATAAGTTTAGCGCAATAGGCGCTGAGCTTGAAATCGGAAGCGGATTTTACCCTAAAGCGCCTCGTGATGCCACCGTACTCATTTGATTTCAATTCGATGAGCTTTCACCTAATTGCAATTACCTAATACACTCTACCCTTATGCTCGATTCAACAGCTTCAAAGAATCGTGATCTAACTCGCTAGTTGTAGATTAAAGTTAACCTAGAGGCTGATTTATTGTTAGGCTCCTCTTTTACCTATTAGCCTGAGGGCAGTATGCAAACCATCACCTTTTTTCAACGATTTGAAGCAGACATTCTAGCAGGCAAAAAGACCATTACTTTGCGAGATCAGAGCGAGTCTTATTTTAAGGCCGGGCAAATAGTGCATGTGGCTAATTTGGAAACGAGCCACTGTTATGGTCAGCTTGAAATATTGTCGGTGGCTTGGGTTAAGTTTGACGAGCTTAATCAGCTTCATGCCGAGCAGGAGAATATGACGCTTGTAGAACTCAAAACCCTAATCAGAGAGATTTATCCTGAAATAGAGCAACTTTATCAAATCAATTTCAAACTGCTGTAGCAGTGATGCTTTCACAGCTATTCGAAAGCATGGTTTTCGAATAACGATAAACCATGCAAAAGCTGTGTTGAGCAAGTAGACTTAGTGTTATTCAAGTGAATAACACTAAGTCTGATGTAATGACAGAACCAGCAAATCAAACAGAAACAGCAACTCAAGTTAGAGAGGCGCTACTTTGCGCTGCTCGAGTATGTTTTCTCTCCTCGAATTACGACAAGGTTAGTATCCGCCAAATTGCCGACGAAGCAGGCGTAAATATGGCAATGATCCGTTACTATTTTGGTAACAAGTTAGGCCTGTTTGAGGCCATGATGATTGAGCATTTAAAGCCGGTGATTGAGCGCAGTAAGCTAGTTCGCACAGCCGATACCAAATCGATAATGGCAGACATCATCAATGATTTTCATCAAACGATGAGTGCCACTCCCGAGTTTCCACGCTTTTTGTTTAGATTGATGAACTCTGAAGGTTCGATGGAAGTTAAAGCGGTGGTATTTAAACTCTTTACCCCTTTGGCTAACTTGATCCCGATGCCTAAACCGTTACTCGAAAAATGTACCGGCACCGACCCCATGTTAGTCAAAATGTCTATGATGAGCTTGATGGTGTTTCCTTACATCATTCCTGCACCAATGGCTGAGTTACATAGCTTTAAACTCGACAGTGACTTTTACACAAAATTGACGCAACACAACATAAAACTGCTAGAGCAAGGGTTATTTGGAGAGCAAGACTGATGGATATGATTAAAGGTAAGCGTTGGTATTTTTTTCCGGCAATGGCAGTGGGCGTAGTCACTTTATTTGCAGTGATATCATTTAAGGGGCATCCGCCGCTAGAAGAGATGTCTGAGCAGAGTAAGCTGGTGGACGTTGTGCCACTTAATCAAAGCTCGGTAATCGCCCAGGTTGATGCGTTTGGCCGTGTTGCGCCAAAAGTTCAATGGCAATTACTCCCTGAAGTGGGCGGTAAAATTATTTACAAACACCCAGATTTAGCCGTCGGAAAAATGCTACCGGAAGGCACGCTGCTATTATCGATTGATCCACTTGACTATCAAATTCGTCTCGCCCAAGCACAGGCTGATAGAAAAGCGTTGGAAGGGCAACTGCAAGGTAAAGCACTGCAGCTAGAAAACCTTAAGTTATCACTCGATATTGAAACTAACCGCTATGAATTGGTTAAGTCTGATCTAAAGCGCAAAGAGACGCTACGAAAGAAAAATCTCATTTCCCAGTCAGAGCTTGATGGTGAACGGCAAAATGTATTGGCACAGAAACAGAAGATCCAAGATCTCAATAACAGTCTCAATCTAATGCCGAACGAGACTGATGTATTGCAGGCCCAGCTATTACAAGCTGTTTCAAGGGAAGAGGAAGCACAAAGCCAACTCGATAAAACTGAGATCCGCCAACCATTTGAAGGACGGGTATCTGAAGTCAACGTAGAAAATAATCAAGTGGTGGCACCACAGCAAGTGCTAGCAAGAATTAACGGCACTGAGATCATGGAAGTGGAAGCACAGCTATCTTTAGCTGATCTGATGACCTTAATGAAAACCGTTGATAAGCCAGCTATTTTTGACAAGCAACTGCCCAACGCAGAAGCACTCGGTTTAACCGCCGAAGTCACTCTTAAAAGTGCTGCATATGTGTTTAAGTGGCCAGCTAAAATAAGCCGTATCGGTGAAACCGTTGATCCAACTCTGGCGACAGTGAGCGTGGTACTGCAGGTCGAACAGCAATATCGAGAACTTAAAATTGGTCAGGCACCGCCTTTAGTTAACGGCATGTTTGTCAGTGCCCGCATTAAGGGGAATGCTAAAGATTACTGGATGGTGCCAGAGCGTGCACTTCATGGCGATCAGTTGTACCTGATGGACAGCGACAATAGCTTGCAGCTCATCAAGGTACAGGTGCTGTTTCGCCAAGAGGGGCAAGCTGCAGTGCAGGGCGAACTTCATGACAATATGCAGTTGGTACTGACCGATATTATCCCTGCGGTCACGGGCATGGCTTTACGGAGTCAAATTGATAGCGTAGATGCCAGTGCTGACAATAAGGGGCTAACACAGTGATCGCCTTTTTTGTTCGTCACCCTACAGCAACGAATCTATTGATGTTGGCGTTGATCATATTGGGTATCAAAGCGTTACCTGAGCTTAAGCGGGAAACCTTTCCTGAATTCTCACCAAGCTATATTAGCGCTCGGGTGGTATTGCCTGGCGCGTCACCGCAAGATGTTGAAGAGAACCTTTGTCTGCGTATGGAAGATGCTGTTGATAGCTTAGGCAGTATTATCGAAACCAAATGTGATGCGCTTGAGGGCGTGGCACAGATGACCCTCAAGCTTGATGATAAAGCGGATCTGGGACGAAACCTTGTCGACGTACAGACTAAAATCTCTGCGATTAAAGATTTTCCTGCTGAAATAGAACCTCCTATTGTTGAGGAGCTGGATTTTAATGAACCGATCATCGATATCGCACTCTCTGCAGCAACCAGCAAACCAGAACTTAAAGCCTATGCGGAAGATTTTAAACGACGCTTAAAGCTTGATACCAGTATTCGTCAGGTTGAGATTGCAGGCTTTTCTCAACATCAATTGTTGGTAGAGATCTCGCTTGATGCACTCAAACGTTTAGGCATGAGTGTGGCTGATGTTGCCACTCAGATTGAGCAGCAAAATGTGCAGTTACCTAGTGGTACCTTGGAAACTGCCAGCAAGAATATCCTAATTAGATTCGATCAACGAGAAGTCGAAGCTGACAAGCTCGCCAATATCGTTATCCGCTCCAATGCTGAAGGTGGCGTGGTGCGCCTGCGTGATGTGGCTAAGTTGACTGATAGGTTCGAACTCGACGAAGACCATGTTCGTTTTGATGGTGAACCCGCGGCGATATTGACGGTGTTTAAAAATAAATCTCAAGACTCTTTGCGTCTCAAAGAGGAAGTGATTGGGTTTTTAGATGCAGAAAAACTGCGTACGCCAGATGGGGTGAGCATTAGCACCTCTAATGATATGAGTTCACTGTTGTGGGATCGACTCACCATGCTGATAAAGAATGGTTGGCAAGGGGTGTTACTCGTATTTCTTTGTATGTGGCTGTTCTTTAGTTTTCGTTACTCTTTTTGGGTTGCTATGGGCTTACCTGTTGCATTCATGGGTAGCTTGTTTTTTATGGCTCAAGTTGGCTTAACCATTAATATCATGACATTAGTGGCATTTTTGATGGCTATCGGCATCATGATGGATGATGCGATTGTTATTGCAGAGTCAATAGCATCGCACATCGAGCGCGGTTTAGATAAAACAGAAGCGGTGATCCAAGGCGTCAAACGGGTGTTGCCAGGCGTCGTATCGTCCTTTTTAACGACAGTGTTTATCTTCTCAAGTATCGCCTTTATGGAAGGCGATATGGGGAAAGTACTTAGGGTGGTGCCGCAAACTTTGCTGTTGATCCTAACCGTGAGTTTGGTTGAAGCCTTTTTGATATTACCTAATCACTTAGCTCATGCAGCTCAAGGCAAAGAGCGAAAAACCAGTCGTTTCAAAGCAGAATTTAATCGCCGCTTTGAACATTTTAGAACGGTCAATCTTGTTGCAGCAGTCGAGTGGGTGATTGCATGGCGTTACGCCTTTATGGGAGCTGTTATCAGCCTATTGCTGCTATCTGTCTCTCTTGCCGCTGGTGGCGTGGTTAAGTTTATTGGCTTTCCTGAACTCGATGGAGATGTGGTTGAAGCGCGGGTAATATTACCTCCTGGTTCGACTTTATCCCAAACAGAGCATGTTGTTGAAAAAATCGTTAGTGCTGCTAAGTTACTCAATGATAAATACAGCAAAGATGAAGATGGTGAGCAGTTGATCCAACATATCACTGAGCGGTTTAATTTTAATGCCGATGCCAATGAGACAGGCGCTCATGTTGCTACGGTAAAAGTTGATCTTCTGAGTGCTGAAATACGGCAAACACTGCTTAATACTTTTATCCGTGAATGGGAGGAAACGGTTGGTGAACTGGTTGACCCTATTGCGATTGTGTACAAGCAGCCCTCTATGGGACCGGCTGGCAGGGCGATAGATATCCGCTTACGCGGTGACGACCTGCACCAATTGAAGGCGGCATCGATTGATGTTCAGCAGTATATCAGTGGCTTTAACGGTGTGTCTGGCGTGATGGACAGTATGCGACCAGGCAAGTCTGAGATTTTGATGACCTTAAAACCTGGCGCAGAAGCCTATGGCGTTAACGGTATGATGTTGGCGAGCCAATTACGCGGTGCTTATTTCCACCAAACGGCAGATTACATTCAAGTAGGCCCTGAGAGTATTCAGATTGACGTGCAACTTGATAAAAGTGATGCGGCTAAGCTTGAGAATTTGGCTAACTTCCCAATAACCTTGGGCGCTTCAGGTGATCAAGTACCATTATCTGCAGTGGCTGATTTTGCTTGGCAGCGTAATTACGTCAAAATCTCACGGCTTGATGGTATGCGTTTTGTCACCATCACTGGTGAAGTCGATACTCACTTAGCCAATGCTGGTGAGATTAATACTGCATTTAAAGAGGAGTTACTACCCGATCTAATAAAGCGTTATCCAGGAGTTAGAGTCAGCTTTGAAGGTGAGGTGAAAGAGAATGCAACGACTCAAAGCTCAATGGTGTCAGGCTTTATTTTGGGGCTGTTAGGCGTGTTCGCTATTTTGAGCTTGCAGTTTAAGAGCTACTTAGAACCACTCATAGTGATGGCGGTGATCCCTCTGGGGCTAATTGGCGTGTTCTGGGGGCACTTATTGCTTGGGTTCTCGATGAGTATGCCATCGATAATGGGTTTTATCGCGCTGTCTGGGGTAGTGGTTAATGACTCAATACTATTGGTGCAATATATTCGCTTTCATGTGGATGAGGGGCAGACTGTTCATCAAGCGGTAGTGAGCGCCAGTAAAGAGCGCTTTAGAGCGGTCTTTATTACCTCTTTGACCACTGCGGCGGGTATGTTACCGCTGTTGCTCGAAACCAGTATACAAGCGCAGGTGCTACAACCACTGGTGATATCTATGGTATTTGGTATCTTTGCCTCAACCGCGTTAGTGCTATTTATGGTGCCAGCTTGTTACGCTATTTTAGAGGATTTTGGTAAGGTAAGTTTTGGTGCTAAAGAGAGTGGGCTACCTGCTTAATTGGAATGAAAAAGGGCTTCGATTGAAGCCCTTTTTTGTTTAAGAGTCGAACTTTGCAATATCAACCTCAGTAGCACCTTCGTTACACTCACCTCTAATACTGCCTCGGTCATACTGAATAGAGCGGCTGATCTCTATATAACCTTCGCGGCAGTAGCCAGTCATTTCGATTGTCCGGCTAAGGCCATGCTCTATTTTTTGTGTCCAAGCGGTTAGATCTGGCCCTTGATAACGTTTCCTTGAACGTTTTTTTTGTTGTGCTCGCTGCTCATGGGGAAGTGCCTGCTGAGCATTGCTGTCTATCACTAGCTTGGCGCGGTAGGTAAATAGTTTAAGGCCATTGCTTTTTATATCGGTTCTAAATGAGTCGGTAAGCTGGCCTGCAAACTCTTCTGGCTCGAGTTCAGGCCTACCGCTACAGGCAGAGAGTAGTAAAATAAGCAAAAGAGAGATTTTTTTCATTATTATTTTTATGTTAAAAATTGGTTTCTAATTGCCAGCATAACGTATATTGAAGCAAGTTAGCAGAGCTTTAAAATGTTTTACATTTGGTTGTCTGAATAGGGAGTGTGTAGGTGATGCAATTTTTACAACAACTCGTCGATACTATCAGCCTAAACTCTAGCCTTGCAGGACTTATTGCAACTGTACTACTGGTATTTTGGTACTGGCTCATTTGGCCGCAAGAGCAGTTCTCTGAGCTCCTAGCATCAGGCAAAAAACAATCTCGGGTATTTATTGCCACATTTATAATTAACGCTCTTTGGTTAATCAATGCAAGTGTCACAGCCCAAATTCATGTGCATTTCCTAGGTCTGGTAGTGTTAATGCTTATGTTTGGTTGGCGTATGGCCAGTGTTATCGCATTATTGCCTGTGCTGTTCTTTGCAATATTTGTGTTAAAGCAGCCTTTAGATTTTGCTCTTTATGCTCTTTTTGCCGTATGCGTTCCGCTATTTGTTTGCTTTATCTTCTATAGTCAATGCTTTAAATTCCTGCCTCATCATCTGTTTATCTATATTTTCTTTGGCGCTTTTATTAATGCCTTTTTATCTATGTTGGTTCACATTATTAGCTGGGCATTATGGCTCAATTTGAGTACAGATTATGATTGGTTATATCTTGCGGATAACTATCTAATACTCATTCCTTTATTGGGATTTCCAGAGGCGTTACTTAACGGAATGGCAATAACCATACTGGTGGTTTATCGCCCCGAATGGCTTTATGACTATTCCGATAGAACTTACCTTTGGAAGCAGTAACTGGCTTCTCGTTAGGTATCAGCGAAGGCCATTACTATTCAGTGAAAGCTGCCCAAGTTCGCTATAAAGAGGAAAGCTAATATTCAGCTTCTCGATTGTGGGTAACGAGTACAGTTATCATTCAGTGAAAGCCATTTAAGTTGGCTGTCGGTGTGAATATGATACGTTGGCTGTACTGTATTTGGCTCATCAAGCGACACGATTGATAGGGTAATGTAGTTCGGATAACGAGTATCTCTAAAACTAATCTGTGAGCCACATTGATGACAAAAACCACGCCGTACAAATTCTGAAGAGTGGTATTCAGTCATTGCTCCCGTTAACCAGCTGATCTCATCGATGTTAAAATCCATCCAAGCGCCAAGCACAGAACCGGTGCTTTTTTGGCATTGACGACAGTGGCAATAATCTGCCGCAAAAGGGCTAGCGGTTAACTGGTACCTGATTGCGCCGCATAAGCAGCCGCCTTGCTGTGTAATAGTCTTTGTCATAAGCGAACCTTTAGGTGAACTGCTAACAGCCTATCGACTCTATTGGCAGAAGTCACTTTATGGCGGTGGTTTTATTTCGCTTAAGTTTGAAGGAGCAAAGTGCAAACAGAATGTTAATCTCTCCCTAGCGCATTTAAATGATAATGTATTTAGGTCAGTAGCTTATAACTCTATGACTTCTGTCACAGATGTGGATAAAAGTGTTAATCGCTTGTTGTGATTTTTAACAGTTTTGGCAGACTGGAACAGTAGCCCCAAAGGAGTGTGTATGGCTTCAATTATTCAGTTGTTAAAAGCAATGTTAAATAGCTTTAAAGATCTAATCCCTATTATTTTAGTGGTTAGCTTTTTTGAAATATTTGTCTTGCATCAAGCCCCAGATAATCTTTTTTCTATCCTTATTGGCCTTATTTTCATTGTGGTAGGCCTTACTTTCTTTGTGTTTGGTTTGGAGATGGGATTGTTCCCCATTGGCGAATCTCTCGCACAGGCATTAGCAAGAAAAGGTAGTGTCTTTTGGCTAGTCATTTTCTCGTTTTCATTAGGTTTTGGCACCACGCTGGCAGAACCAGCGTTAACCGCGGTCGCCAATGAAGCTGCTGAAGTTGCCGCTGACGCTGGGGCAATCGTTAACAGTGAAGCCGCCATGGACAGTTATGCGATGGGGCTAAGGTTAACCGTCGCTTTGTCTGTTGGTCTGGCCATATTGCTCGGTGTGGTCAGAATTTTAAAAGGCTGGCCTATCCATTACATTATCATTGGCGGCTACATTTTGGTGATGGTGCTGACCTCATTTGCACCAGAGAATATCATCGGTATTGCCTATGACTCTGGTGGCGTGACCACATCCACCATTACTGTACCTTTAGTCACGGCATTAGGCGTAGGTTTAGCCAGCGTGATTAAAGGCAGAAACCCAATGTTAGACGGCTTTGGTTTAATCGCATTCGCGAGTTTGATGCCGATGATCTTTGTGCTTATTTACGGAATGGTGGTGCTGTAATGGAGATGCTAAGCAAAGTACTAGAAACCTTGATGCTGACAGCGCGAGATGTGATCCCTATTGCGGCGATTTTATTTGGTTTTCAACTCGGGGTATTAAAAAGACCGGTCGCTAATTGGCGTCGAGTTGCTGCCGGTTTTATCTATGTCATCTTGGGGCTAAGCTTCTTTTTGGTTGGGCTTGAGTTGGCACTGTTTCCGATTGGCGAAGCGATGGCGGAGCAACTGACTTCCCCGGCGTTTATCCATGCTGATGACCCGTCAATCACGGTTAATGCATGGCAAGATTACTATTGGGTATATATCTTTGCTGCGGCAATTGGATTTAGCACCACGATAGCTGAACCCTCTCTCATTGCTGTGGCGATTAAGGCCAATGAAGTTTCCGGTGGCAGTATTGGCATTCAAGGATTGCGGATCTCGGTAGCGATTGGGGTTGCTTTTGGGATTTCACTCGGTTGCTTTCGTATTGTGGTAGGCGATCCGATCCATTACTACATTATGGCTGGCTATGTGATTGTGGTTATTCAGACGTTTTACGCCCCCAAAATGATTGTGCCCTTAGCTTATGACTCTGGCGGGGTAACAACCTCGACTGTGACTGTGCCATTAGTTGCGGCGTTAGGCTTGGGCCTTGCCACCAATGTTGATGGCCGTAACCCCTTGATTGATGGTTTTGGCTTGATAGCTTTTGCAAGCTTATTTCCAATGATCACTGTGATGGGTTATGCCCAACTGGTCGAATTTAAAAATAGAACTCAAAAGGAGCGGAATAATGCGCTTTAAACTCATAATTGTCTTTATAGATGATGCATGCACAGACTCGATCCTCGATGCTGCTCGAAGCAAGGGTGCAACGGGTGCAACGGTTATTAACCATGCACGCGGTCAGGGGCTGAAAAAACAGAAGACCTTTATGGGTCTATCGCTTGATATTCAACGTGATGTCGTACTATTACTGGTTGAAGAGCACCTAAGCCGCGCTATTTTGGAAACCGTTAGTGAAGTGGGTGAATTTGATAGTGATTCAGGAAAGGGGATCGCCATTCAAATTGATGTTGAAGATGCCGTTGGTGTTGCGCATCAAGTCCAACAGTTGAGCCATGATATAGAGGATCAGATATGAGCAAGCAAAATCCAGTCAGAAATCATGATGTAATGTGTCAAGAATACGCCATGGTAGATGGGCTTCAAACGGTTGCAGAGGCAATAGAGCAAGCGGTATCGCATAAGGTCAATGTATTGTTCGTTAACAAACGTCATGACGATGATGAGTACGGCATGGTGCTCATGAGTGATATAGCGAAAAAAGTACTGGCAAAAGATAAAGCGCCAGAACGAGTCAATATCTATGAGATTATGGTAAAGCCTGTTCTGTCAGTCGATGGCAATATGGATGTGAGGTATTGCGCCCGTTTGTTTGATCGCTTCGGTATCACTAAGGCGCCTGTGGTTGAGCAAGGGAAAATAGTGGGGTTAGTCAGCTATCACGATATTGTGCTTAAGGGCATGATTAACAAAGCAGACTAGAAGAATGCACAGAGCACAGTCCGCTGTGCTTTGTGTTGCGTTTCATTGAAAATGAGTAAAAAACTGCCGATAACGTTCCCATGCTTGCACCTCTATTCAATTAATGACATTTCTCGTTAAAATACTTATCGTTAAGCAATAGTTTAGTGCTTTATCACTTTTAGAATATGCCGTCCGTTAATGGGGCATTACACTCATATGGACGATGTTGACTGTGCCAGCCTTATTCATCCCCCAAGAATTTGAAGTACCGATAACGTTTGATTGTCAGTACTTTCATTTTTGCATGCTCGAAGATACGATTTCAGCTTTAGATTACGAAGCCGTAATGTCCAGCCACGTGAGACTGCAAGGTATGTTTGGCTCGCAATATATGTGGCCTAAAAGTGATATGACGCTGGATGAAAATACTGAAAGTTTACGTATTCATAAACAAGAGTTTGAATCACGCGTTGCATTTGCTTACTCAGTATTTAACAGTGCAAAAAATAGGTGTTTAGGCTCCATTTATATCGATCCAAGTCAATTACCTCAATATGATTGTGTTGTATATTTCTGGATCAGAGACGATAGTCTTGAGCTGGAATCAACACTGTACCAAGCCGTTTTAAACTGGCTCCAAAAACAGTGGCCTTTTTCGAAAATTGTATTCCCTGGTCGGTCACTTTCTTTGGAAACATGGGAAAAGAGCTCATCTCTGCAAATAATTTAAATCGAAAAGTGCCTTATGGATCCTGATTATAAGCAATGTACGCTAGCTGAATTATATGATGTTGAAGAAAATATCAATAAGCAGCGTTATCCGCAGCGATATAATGCGTTAATGCAGGAGATAGCGTACAGAAAGCAAAACCCTGACGCCGAACCTAAGCCAGAACCTATTAATGACAATGAAGAGAGCCAGGTTGAATGGATGATTATGTTTCTATTCTTTATGGTTATTGTTTATTCATCATTTGTGCTAATTGATGCTTACTCGACGGGAGTGATTCGCGGTAAACACAGCCATATCTACCATATCGATACGAGCCCGCAAGACTACTATAGGACTCTCTCCATCTATGCGCTTGGGGCTGTTGGAGCTTTCCTTATTATTGTTAAGCTACTTATCAAAAAGTTGTTTAACAAGTAGTTACTATTTATTAGAGAGTATTCAAGCTGTTGAGGTTTAGTGACTTTTGTTTGCGGTGACAGCTTTTGTACATGAAAAGAGTGCAGAGTTACTGTCAGCTTTTTTAGATTTTTGAATAGACAGTTAGATTCTTGACTCCAACTATAGAGCGTTATTATGAAAAATAAACATTGGTCTAAATATCAATTGCTAAATGAAGTGGTTAGCAATAAAAATATTACCATCAAGGGCAGTTACAGTTACTACAGCGATTGCTGGGATAATGGCTTCGAGAATTAAGTGGTACGTTATCTACATGGCGATGAAGTGAGCCGTCAGCGGGAGCCTCGATGGCATATCGACAAGCTATCAATCGGTAATTATGTGTGTATAGGCGCTGAAGTCATCATCTTAATGGGAGGCAACCATACCCATAGAGCTGACTGGTTCTGCCTTTATCCCTTTATGGATTTTATTGATGAGGCTTATGTGAGTAAGGGGGATACTCATATCCATGATGGCTGCTGGCTCGGTATGCGAGCGATGATAATGCCAGGAGTGACAATCGGTGAAGGGGCTATTATTGCTGCAAACAGTGTGGTGACAAAAGATGTTGCCCCCTACAGTGTGGTTGCAGGCAGCCCGGCAAAGTTAGTTAAGTATCGTTTTGAGGAGAGTACCATTTCTGAGCTGTTAGCTTTGAAGATCTATGATTGGACAGAGGATAAGTTTAATGCGCTAAAGCGCTATCTCTGTAGTTCAGATCTCTCGGAGTTAAAAAGTGCAGTGCAAGTTTATGATGGAGCTGAAGCAATGACTTAAGACTTACTACAGTGAAGTAAGAGTTATAATGCTAAAAAAGGTAGCTCATAGGCTACCTTTTTTGTGGGACTGACTTAATGCTTTACGTTTAAGCAAACTTCTTATCTAAGAAACCGATGATTTCAGATGATTCATACATCCAAGTCGCTTGACCTGCATCTTCAATTTTTAAACAAGGAACTTGTAGCTTACCACCTTCAGTTAGAAGGGTATTTTTATGGGGTTCTTGCTTTGCATCAAGAGTCACAATGTTGAGCCCTTGGCGACGTAATGAGCGGCGTACCTTTACACAAAACGGACAAGCTTTGTATTCATAGATGGTCATATTTTTAGTGGCATCATCTATCTTCTGCTGTTCAGCGATAGGACGCTTTAGCTTTTTTGGCGCAAAAATAAAGTTTAAAAACAAAATGATCCGACCTAGTACCCAACGAATAACAAACATTTACTACCCTTAATGTATTTTGATTCGCGAAGATTTTACCCTATGCATTGCGGCGTTAACAGCTTTGATTAGAAATCGTTTACTTAGCGGGATTTTTATACAGAGTTGGAGTGCCGTAGAGTAACAACTCTTTACCCATTTGCAGCACAGCGTCATTGTCTGAACACAAATAGCAGGGGCTTTTTAGCTCACTTAGTTGTTGCTTAAAATGAATTTGATTTAACTGCTCATCTGTAACATGGGGCACAAATTGAAAATTGACTAAGCTGATGGCACTCAGTGCAGCCTCTTCATCTGTTATCACATCGCCGCAAAGTGTGGCACTGGCTATGGATGGGGTTAACAGCATGGCGCCAGCACTGACACCAACGATAGCACCACCATCTTTAACAAAAGACTTTAATACTGTGTTGAGTTCTCGTTGTTTTACTGAACGTAAAAATCGCTGGGTATCTCCACCGGATAAGTGAATAACATCACAGTTTAATAGCGCATTAAGCGCCTCATGGTTAAAGCCTGATTCAAGCTCTAAATAGACACTCATCTGTGCATTAAGAGACTGATAAAGCCGCTGTGTTTGAGTAAAGTACTCACGATTAGGATCCGGTTGAGAGGCGATGTAACCGACGTTTGGCTTTTCTTTGGCAACCGCGCTCAACAAAGCGCTGATAGCACGCATTGCATTAGGTGTTGTGGGTTGGCTTATCAAAGCTAAATTCATCGTTATTCCTTTAAAAGTATTGTCCTTAGCGTTAAATAATACCTTTGAGAACCAAGCAAATAAACAGTAGTGTACTGAAAATTATGATTATTTTTGACCAACTCTTTTCGTAACACATATAGGTATTAATATAAAAAGGCACCTTACTAGGTGCCTTAGGTGTACGACTCAATCAGCAGTTACTCGTTGGCGAACATGGGTATTAGCTTGTTGCAAACGGTATTAATTGGCGGTCAACGTCAGTAACGCCTGACTGGCGCCAGTGTTTAAGTTAACTCGACTATCGAGTAAAAATACTCTTTCTGGTGCGACAGTCTTACTGTCGGCTAAGAAAGTCTTAACTGCACTTGCCCGTTGCTGAGCGAGGTCTCCAAGCGCATCATCAGAGATCCGCTGCGCGCTTAGGCTGAAATTATACAATGCAATATGCCAGCGAGTCGTCAGCTGTTCATCTGTTAGCGCATTATCACCTTGGTGCTCTGCTTCAATAGCAGTTTTAACATCAACTGCAGGGCTGGCGAGTTCAGTTTCATACAGTAACTTTAACGCATCCGATAGCGCACCTGTTGTTGGGTATGTGCTGGCACTTAAATCGGTTGGCAGTTGCTCTATTTCAAGTTGAGCAAGCTGCGCTAATTTCTGAGCGAGTTGCACTTCAGATAAGGCGCGGTTGTCGTCGGCAACATTGACCGCACCCTCAACATTGAGTTTAAGCATAGGTCGATCAGCTAAGCCTTTGGCTAATTGGCTTAAAGTCTCTTTAGCTTGGTCATTTAACTCACCACTGCCAGCGTCGAAGTTGACTTTATCGAGTTCATCGTCGTCTGCGCCTAACAAACCTGCCAATAGCGAGAACGGTGCTGTTACCGCTTTGGTGATAACATTGGTAAAGGCGGTCATCACAATACTACCAAAGCTAAAGCTAGGTTCATCTAAGTCGCCTGAAACCTGCAGACCTAAATCAATCACTCCATGGCGGTCTTGTAATAGGGCAATTGCTAACGTCACTGGCAATGTGGTGGCTAAGCTGCTGTCACTGGGTTTACCTAGTTCGAGTTGATCAACCACTAAATGGTTATCACCGACCAATTGATTGTTCTCAAGACGGTAGTTTAAATCTAGCGATAATTGACCTTTATCGATGTAATAACCCGCGTAAGTTCCTGAATACGGGTTTACAGAGGTGAGTTCGACATGCTTAAAACCAAGGGCCAAGTCTAAAAATGGCTGCTCCAGTAGGGGGTTGATATCACCTTTTAGCGTCACTGGTGCGTAACGATCGATTTTGCCCTTTATGTCTACTGATGCCGCTTGTTGACTCGAAGAGGATAGTTTAGTGACTTGACCATTAAGCTGCTCAATACTGGCTGCAAAGTTAGGGGTTAATGAATTATCGGCGAAGAAGGTCGAACCATCGTTAATGCTGATTTTATTAATACTAATAGCCATTGCTGTGGTGCCTGCTTGCTCTGTTTTGTGCGTGTTTGGCTTGACGACTTTTACGCTAGTGGCAGCGTGTGCCTTTCCCTCAGCCGATTGGCTTAACTCAGTGGTTGTAGGGGTTACCATCAGCTCGCTAAAGTTGGTGCTTTTATCTTCAGCTATAATGATACGCCCGTAAGGCTGCTCTAGCATTATGTGGTCTATTTCAACGCTATTGGCCGCGTTATCGAAACCAATGGCATTAATATCGACATTTTTCCATTTTAGCAATGTCTTCTTTTTCACTGTGTCTTTTACAAGCAGGTCGCTAATATTTAACGCACCATTAAAGCTAAGTTGATCTGCCTCGTTGTTGAGTTTTAAGCTGCCTTTAGTGGACAGCAATCCCTGCTTTAAGTCGATATTGATGTATGGACTAAGGTAATCTTGAAATTGGCTTAAACCGAGATTTGATAACTGCAATTGGCTCAACACATTTTGCTGTTTAATATCAATGCTGCCATCTGCGGATAAGCTGCCTTGCTGATTGATATTAAGCGACAGTTGGTAATCGATGGGGCTGGATAGGTCGGCATTGATTTTATCTGTGTGTAATTTAAGGTCACTTATCTGCCAAAGAGTCCCTTGGGTGAGAATTTTTTCAGTTAGGTTCACTTGGTAGTTTTCGATGTCGATAGCATTTAATACCGCGGTCCAAGGTAAGCTTTGTGTCTCCTTATCTGCTTTATCAATAACGTCGTTTTGTTGTTGCTTAGTTTCGGGAGTGGCCGCCAACTTTGGCCCAAATAGCTTTTCGAGGTTACTGCCTTTTTGATTGAGGGTAGTGTTGACAACTAAGCCCTGAGATCGAATTCTAGAAGCGCTAACGGATTGCTGATGCAGATCAAACTCTATCCCTTCAATAGCAAAGATAGGTAAGCTGGCAACCGTTGCCTTGTCATCTATCAGCGTAAGGTCTTCGAACTTGATTAAGCCTTCATTGCTGGTGACTTGGAAATAGTCACTCTTCTCTTCTAGGCGGTACTGACTGTCGACACTTAACCTACCAGAGCCTAAATTAGCAATAAATTGCTTATCAACAAAAGACCAAAACTGTGGCAATTGAATATCGGTCAATTGAATATCACCCACAATAGAAAGTGGTTCGAGTTGCACAATACCTTGAGTCGCAATCTCTCCACCATTATTACCCACAAGATGGATAGCATAGTGGTTGCTTTGTACGCCCTGTCTGCTTTGCATCGACACAGATAATGCATTTTGTGAGTCAAATGACTTAATGTTCAGGTTTACTTGGGGGTAGCGTAACTTGCCTTCGGTGATGTTATCGATAAAGCTAAGATCTGCATCAACAATCGCCAAATTCTCAACCATAAAGTGAGGCAGGCCTGTTGCAGTCTCAGGTGTTTCCTCTGCTGGGCCGCTGTTTTTTGCCAGAGTGTCTAATATATCGCTAAAATTGAAAGTTAATGAGTCTTCGGTTTTGAGTCTCTCAACATTCAGTGTAGGGTTCAACAATGTCACATCAGCAATACTAAAAGCGGTATTAAAAATAGAGTGCCAAAAGCGGTATTCAAAAGTAAGTTGTTCAAATCCAACAAATTCGTCGCTGTTTAGGGTAGTCTTACTTTCCTGAATTTGAAATTGCTCAATAGCCACTTCTAAAGTAAAGGGGTTGATTCGAACATCGTTCAAGATCACAGGGCGTTGCAACATACTCGACAGCTGTTGTGGCACTTGTTTCACTGCAATGAAGGGAATTAGCAACCCTAAGATTGCGGTAAACACAAGGTACAGTGCAGCAGCGAACGAGAGTAGACGCAGGTAGCGAGGTAGTTGGCGAAATTTATCTCTAAATCCAACAAGTGATTTGGGGACGATAGTCATACAGACCTTACTTTTTCTTTAATGAATGAGTACCTCATTTTTGCTAGCCCGTAACCCAAGGAGTAGAAACCTTTGGCGGTTACAAAAGCGTTACAAAGCAAAAATAGACTCCTATAATTTTAGCTACATTATTATAGAAATGCGCTTGAGATCATATTATTTTTTGTTATTAATTGAGAAACAACGTTAGCCCATGACAACTTTCTTTTTAGATGGCCAAGCTTTTGATTCCGATGAAAATGAATCGGTACTTGAGACCCTTATTCGCAGTGGCAATTCACTCAACTACTCCTGCAAGAAAGGAGCTTGTAAAACGTGTTTGCTACAACATGTTGGTGGGGATCTGTCCACGGGTTCTCAGCGAGGCTTAAGTGCTCGCCTCAAGGCGAACCATTATCTGTGCGCATGCCAGTGTATCCCTGCTGAAGGGCTTAAACTGAAAACGGTGCTTGAGCAAGACCTGTTTGTATCTGCCCAATTAGTTGAACAGGTATTCATGACGGATAACATGATGAAAGTCGTGGTGAAGGTTTCTGAAAACCTCAATTGCCTAGTAGGGCAATATATTAACCTTAGACGCCATGACGGTCTGACGCGTAGTTATGCCATCGCTAAAGTCGACGGCAATGTCATTGAGCTGCATGTTACTCGAAAGTACAATGGCCAGTTTAGTGGTTGGTTATTTAATACTGCCAGCAATGGTGAACAACTGCTTATTCAAGGGCCCTTAGGGCAATGTGTTTATAAGGCCGAGTATCAACAAGATAAGCTGATTTTGATTGGTCATGGAGCAGGTATTGGCGCTGCGTTGGGAATTGTTGAGCAGGCGTTAGCTATGTCACATCAAGCCGAGATATACCTCTATCATGGTGCCCGAACAGTTGAAGAACTATATCTGCAAAAGCGATGTTTATCGTTAATGTTAGCTCATAAAAATGTCCATTATCGGGCTTGTATTACCGCTGCAGCTCAAATTGATTTAACGGGTTTACGTTGCCAACAAATCCAACCCTTTGAGCTTGCTGCGAGTGAGCATCCAGTCACTCGGCATAATAGAGTGTTTCTTTGTGGTGAACCAGAAGCCGTTGTTAAAGCTCAGCAACAAGCGTTTTTGGATGGTTTTGAGTATGCAAAAATTCATGTATTGCCATTTGAATATAAAGATCTTCGTTCAGTAAAACGCGGTTAACATCCCCTTAAAGGGCAAGGTAACTAATTGCTGCGATAATTGCTCCTTGAGGATCTTTTAGCCAGCAAAAGCGACCGATACCTGCGATATCTTCAGGCCCAAATAGAATGGTTGCACCTAGCTCATGAGCCTTTTCGGCAATAGCATCAACGTTTTCTACCGTGATGTATCCAGTCCAATTACTGGGCATGGCTGGCGCTGGGCTTTGTGCGATACCACCGATATCAATGCCGTCGTTAATAATAATATGGTAGGGCGCGTGGGCTACAACAATGGTTTTAAATTTCCAGCCAAACACTTGGCTGTAAAAGGCCATGGCTTCTTTACTACTGCTAGCTGTTAACTCATGCCAGCTTAATGAGCCTGAATTGACAGAGGTGGGTTTCATTGGGTTTTCTTGCTAGGAACTGCTCAAACAAATGTAGCTTCTAACCTAGCCTTAAGAGCTAATATTGCACAGTTTTGGCTCTCTAAAATGTCTTACATAGTCTAAAGTGTTGAAGTCAATCGGCATATTTGAGGTGCTGTGAATGAATTGTTTAGCGATTAAATTGATAAAGAGATCTAGGTAGCTAATGGTATTTTCCCATTGTTATCCCTGTGGCAGATTTGGTCGTAATAGCATAATTCTATTGCCTAGTGAGTTTGCCTGGAGGTAACATAGCCCGTTTTCGATCATGCTTACGGGGAATTAGCTTGAATAAAAGTGTTGTTACCAATTTGATTGCTGCACTCGCAGTATTAGCCGGCTACTTATTAGCGCAGCCAGTTCTTCTAACTGTTGGTTTGTTCGCACTTTCAGGTGCGGTCACTAACTGGCTAGCTATTCATATGCTGTTTGAAAAAATCCCAGGCCTCTACGGTTCTGGTGTAGTGCCATCTCGCTTTGAAGAATTTAAAGAAGGGATTGCTCATCTGATGATGAAGCAGTTTTTTACTGAAGAAAATATTGAGCGATTTCTATCGCAGCAGGGGAATGCTGAGCAGCATATCGACCTGCAACCTGTGATTGAGAAGTTAGATCTGTCTCCTGCATTTGACGCGTTAGTCAGCACTGTTTCACAGTCCTCACTCGGTGGCATGTTATCGATGTTTGGCGGTACCGATGCGATTGAACCGTTGCGCGAGCCGTTTATGGAAAAAATGAAAACATCGCTTAGCGATATCTCTCAATCAGATCAATTTTATGAGTTACTTAAAGCTGAGCTGGAACAGAGCAATGTTATCGATGATATGCGAGTGAAAATAGAGGATATTGTCAACCAACGTTTAAATGAATTAACACCACAATTGGTCAAAGAGATAGTGCAGGACATGATCAAGAAACACTTAGGTTGGTTAGTGGTGTGGGGTGGTATTTTTGGTGGCTTAATTGGTTTAGTCGCGGCGCTGGTTCAAGGCTAATGGTTGTACTGGTTATAACTTTTAAAGGGAGCTAAGGCTCTAATGCCGATCATTTAGTATGAAAATGCTCGGTTGACCGATCTACTC
>NZ_JBFRMK010000210.1:0-17987 GCF_041470405.1 Shewanella sp. 10N.286.45.A1 | reverse complement strand
CAGTTTATTTTAGAGGGGAAAAGGGAGCGTAGTTACCCTAGAGTGTTGAAGTGTTCAAAGGACCGATATCCCATAAAAAAGAAAGCCGTTCACGTTAAGTGAACGGCATTACCGCAATTGCGGGGCTTTTACTGTGCGTCATTGAGTTAGATATTAATCTTCAGTCTCAGTTTCACGGTCCATATTTTCAGTATTTTCTAACCAAAGAGCATTAATAATACCGAAAGAACAGGCTAACAATACGCCTAAAATCCAAGCAAAATACCACATAATTTAGGCTCCTATTAGTAAAGTGAGGTCTTATTCTTTTCAATGAACTGACGCGATAAGCGACCAAACATTTTCAAGTAAGTATACACTGTATAGCTCAATACAATCGGTACAAAGATGATTGCAGCCCAAGTCATGACCGTTAGTGATACTTCACTCGCCGTAGCATCCCACATAGTCAAACTCACGTTTGGCTCTAGTGACGATGGCATAACGAATGGGAACATTGCTGCGCCACACGTTAAGATAACAGCCGCAATGCCTAAAGAGCTAAACAAGAACGCAAAACCAGAGCGATTCATACGACTTGATAGCAATACCAAGATAGGCATTAATAGTCCAAGTACAGGGAACAACATCGTCACCGGGTACTTATCGTAGTTTACAAGCCATGCACCGGCTTCTACGGCAACAGTCTTCAATGTTGGGTCCGATATGCCAGCGGTATCGATTGCAGAAGTAATCACATAACCATCAATACCATTGATTAGCCATACGCCTGCGGCACCAAAGAATACAAACAGCAACACTGACAACAACTGCGACATCTTAGTAGCGCGAACACGTAGCTCGCCTTCAGTCTTCATTTGTAACCAAGTAGAGCCTTGCAACATAAACATGCTTACACATACTAAGCCAGCAAGTATCCCAAATGGGTTTAATAGACCGAAGAAACCACCGTGGTAAGTTGCACGTAAGTATTCGTCAAAGTTAAACGGCACCCCTTGCAATAAGTTACCAAAAGCCACACCGATAATTAGCGGTGGTACAAAACCACCTACAAATAACGCCCAGTCCCAAGACTTACGCCATCTTGGATCTTCAATCTTAGAACGGTAGTCAAAACCTACAGGTCTTAGGAACAACGCAAATAGCACTAACATCATTGCGACGTAAAAACCTGAGAAAGACACGCCGTAGACCATAGGCCATGCAGCGAACAATGCGCCACCAGCAGTGATCAACCACACTTGGTTACCGTCCCAGTGAGGGGCGATAGAGTTAATCATGATACGGCGGTCAGTATCGTCTTTACCGATAATAGGTAACAACGCGCCAACGCCCATATCAAAGCCGTCAGTGACAGCAAAACCGATGAACAACACGCCAATCAGTGCCCACCAGATGAATCTTAACATTTCATAATCAAACATAATCAGATCTCCAGTTTAGGCATCAAGCTTTTCAAAGTGATAACGACCGGTCTTCAAGCAACTTGGCCCTTTGCGAGCAAACTTAATCATTAGATAAAGCTCAATCACGAGTAAGATTGAATAGAAGGCGGTAATCGAAATGATACTGAACAATAGGTCATTAACTGACAAGCTAGAAGCTGACATAAAGGTCGGTAATACTTCAGAAATCGTCCACGGTTGACGGCCATATTCAGCGACAAACCAACCACACTCAATGGCAATCCACGGCAGAGGTAGACTGTAAAGCGCAGCTTTTAGTACCCACTTTTTCTCTTCGATTTGATGACGTGTGCTTTGCCAGAATGCAGCAGCAAATACTAACAACATAATCATACCCGCACCCACCATGACACGGAATGTCCAGAACATAGGTGCTACGTTTGGAATAGAGTCATCAGCGGCGGCCTTAATTTGCTCATCCGTTGCATCAACCACTTTATCGGTATAACGCTTCAGCAAGAGACCATAACCAAGATCCACTTTTGACTCTTCAAATGCGGCTCTAATTTCAGGTGTTTCATTGCCCGCTCGAAGTTGTTCAAGTAAACCGTATGCCACCATACCGTTACGAATTCGAACTTCGTGATCAGCAATCAGATCTTTAATACCAGTAACTTGCTCGTCAAGTGAACGAGTTGCAATGATCCCCATCGCGTAAGGAATTTTAATGGCATAATCTGTGTGCTGTGTTTCCTGATTAGGGAAACCTACTGCGGTAAATGCTGCTGGTGCTGGCTCTGTGTGCCATTCAGCTTCAATTGCAGCGAGTTTAACACGTTGCACTTCACCCACTTTATAGCCTGACTCATCACCCAATACGATAACAGAAAGGATAGAAGCCATACCGAAGCTTGCTGCAATAGCAAATGAGCGACGAGCAAAAGGCAGGTCACGCTTCTTCAAGATATAGTAAGCACTAATCGATAACACGAACATTGCGCCAGCAACATAACCAGATGCAACAGTGTGAACGAACTTCACCTGCGCAACAGGGTTAAATATCACTTCAGCAAAGCTAGTCATCTCCATGCGCATGGTTTCGTAGTTGAATACCGACCCAACAGGGTTTTGCATCCAACCGTTAGCAACCAAGATCCACAGTGCTGACATGTTTGAGCCTAGCGCGACTAACCAAGTTACAGCAAGATGTTGGCGTTTGCTAAAGCGATCCCAACCAAAGAAGAACATACCGACTAATGTCGATTCGAGGAAGAAAGCCATCAAGCCTTCAATCGCAAGCGGAGCACCAAAAATGTCACCGACGTAATGCGAATAGTAAGACCAGTTCGTACCGAACTGGAACTCCATCGCCAAACCTGTTGCTACGCCTAGTGCAAAGTTGATACCGAATAACTTACCCCAGAACTTGGTCATATCTTTATAGATTTGCTTATTGGTCATCACATAAAGTGATTCCATAATGGCTAGCAAGAATGCTAACCCCAAGGTCAAGGGAACAAATAGGAAGTGATACATGGCCGTCATCGCAAACTGAAAGCGCGACAGCTCAACAACCTCTTCTAAAATCATTTGTGACTCCTTAGGTGGTGCGTCCAATTATTATTGTTAGATCCCCATCAACAATCATAACTGCCTATATAGGAATATTAATGCAGACACTTAGGCACTCTTCTTCAAAAAGGCCCACTTGGCTGCGTTTCGTTGTTTAATTCATAATTTGTGTAATTTAAAGCCAAAAATACTGACAACCTGCAGCGTAACATCGCAATAAAGCCAATTATTGTGACCACCATCCCATCTAAACAAGTTTTTTGATAACAAATAAGTAATATCAGTTACTTGCAATGCATAACGAGGGTTTTCAGTAGTGAATTTATACCATTCAAAATTGATTCAAATCAATCAATGCATTTGCTTTGCATGGATTTTGAGGGGGAGCACACAAATCCACCCACCCCAACGTTGACAGCATATAAAACTCATGATAGGGAAGCGTTAAAAGATATGAATAGATTTGTTTTTAGCGCTTTACCGCAAAATCCAACACCAAACCCAACTTTAACAAATTATTATCATATTAAGAGTTATATTATTTAACCCTAGAAAACAACAAAAAAGTAGAGCTAAACAATAATAACGACTAAATACAACCACTTAAAATAACCTCGTTAGAGTGACATTAAAACCAATAATAACGAAGCATTATAAAAACTAATCTTAGATAGTATTTTTTCTCGTTTGATATAAATGATGCGCTAACCTAAAATGAGCACCAAGTTAAGGAGACGGTCAAGTTAACCCGGTGAAGTAGCCCGGAAAGACTGACTCCGCTTATCATCAATACTTAAACGTGGAGTTACCATTATGAATACATTTTTTGAGCGTCTAGTTAGCAGCTACCAGCGTGTTTTCGTTGAGCTTTATACCTCAAGAGAGCTTTAAACTAAGCTATCTTTGCAAGATTAATTCTTGAAGTTTTGTTAGCGCAAAGCGGCCCTCCTTAGCGATAAGGGGGGCTTTTTTATGGGAAAAATTAACTGCCCTACTCAATCTCCTTTTCAGCTGTTTCCGATCAGTAACTTACTATAACTAAACTTAACCCGCCGACTTAATCTTATCGCTACAAAACCCGTTGAATTAGCATTAAATAAATCGCTAAAGTTACACTAATCGCCTGTTAATCCTTACTTTTATCCAGTCAGATTTTTGCCATAAAAAAAGCCCCTAAATATTTAGGGGCTTTTTCATCGTTAATGCTAGCGCGTTTATACGCTAATACTAATTAACCAATTGATTTTCTAACATTACGGAACATTCTCATCCATGGGCTATCTTCACCCCATGAATCAGGGTGCCATGAGTTAGCAACCGTTCTAAATACACGCTCTGGGTGCGGCATCATGATCGTTACACGACCATCGGTCGAACTCAATGCAGTGATCGCATTTGGTGAACCGTTAGGGTTTTGTGGGTACTGAGTCGCTATTTGACCATTTCCGTCAACATAACGCAGTGCAACTGTTCCTGACGCTTCAGCCGCTGCTAATGCTTCAGGAGATGCAAACTCAGCACGCCCTTCGCCGTGCGAAACAGCAATCGGCATACGCGAGCCTTCCATACCTTGGAAGAACAACGATGGGCTCTTTTGTACTTCAACCAAGCTAAAGCGTGCTTCAAAACGCTCAGAACGGTTACGTACAAAGTGTGGCCACAAATCAGTACCAGGAATGATGTCTTTTAAATTAGACAGCATCTGACAACCATTACATACACCTAACGAGAAGCTATCATCGCGTTCAAAGAACTGGCTAAACTGCTCACGCGCACGCGCATTAAACAAGATGGACTTCGCCCAACCTTCCCCCGCGCCCAGTACGTCACCGTATGAGAAGCCACCACAAGCCACTAGACCTTGGAACTCTTCTAAGCTGATCCGGCCACTCAGAATATCACTCATGTGCACATCTTTAGACTCAAAGCCTGCACGGTCAAATGCTGCCGCCATTTCGATATGAGAGTTAACCCCTTGCTCACGCAAAATAGCCATCTTAGGTGCAGCACCCTTTAAGATAAATGGTGCAGCGACGTCTTCACTTGGATCAAAGCTCAAATCAACGGTAAGACCTAAGTCATTAGTGTCTTGCTTAAGCGCATGTTCCTCTTTAGCACACTCAGGGTTGTCACGCAGTGACTGCATGCGGTACGTAGTTTCAGCCCAAATAGTACGCAATGAAGTACGTGTTTCCGTTAACACTTCACGCTCACCATCAAAGATAGCAATTTGATCTGTATCAGTCAGCTCAGCAACCTTATGACAAGCTACACCTGCTGCATTAAACTTCGCGCTAATGGCTACAGAGTCTTCACGACGAACTTGGATAACAGCACCAAGCTCTTCGTTAAATAAACGCTCAACATCAGTGCCCGTTAACGCACTCAAATCAACATTTAGACCCGTGTGTCCGGCAAACGCCATCTCAACTAGCGTGGTATATAAGCCACCGTCACTTCTATCGTGGTAAGCCATAATTGACTTATCAGCCACTAATGGCTGAATCACTTCAAAGAAGCCTTTCAACGTAGCAGAGTTATCAAGATCAGGGGCAATATCACCCAGCTCACTGTATACCTGTGCTAAACAAGAACCGCCTAAACGGTTTTTGCCAAGACCTAAGTCAAGCAGCAACAACTCAGTGTCACCTTTATCAGTGCGCAGTTCTGGCGTTACTGTATTGCGAACATCTTGCACCACACCAAAGGCAGTAATCACTAGAGACATTGGCGAAGTCACGGCTTTTTGTACGCCATTATCTTCCCAGGCCGTCTTCATCGACATAGAGTCTTTACCGACTGGAATCGTTAGCGACAGATCAGGACAAAGCTCTTCGCCAATCGCTTTAACAGCTTCATAAAGACCCGCATCTTCACCAGGATGACCTGCAGGCGACATCCAGTTAGCAGAAAGCTTAATACGCTTGAATGAACCGATATCAGTACCAGCGATATTTAAAATTGACTCAGCAACTGCCATACGTGCAGATGCGCCAAAATCGAGTAGTGCCAGCGGTGTACGCTCACCTATCGACATCGCTTCACCGACATATGAATCGTAACTTGCAGCGGTTACCGCACAATCCGCAACAGGTACCTGCCAAGGACCAACCATCTGATCGCGGTTAACAAGGCCGGTAACGGTTCTATCACCAATAGTAATAAGGAAGGTCTTTTCAGCAATAGTGGGTAAGCGAAGTAAGCGATGCGCCGCTTCTTTAACTGCAATGTCACTTTGGTCCAGTGCGTTTGAGTTAGCTTTGGCACTCACAACGTCTCGACTCATCTTAGGCGCTTTACCTAATAGCACTTCTAGCGGAAGCTCAATTGGGTGGTTTTCGAAGTGTTCATCGCTAAGGATTAACTCACGCTCTTCGGTTGCGATACCTACCACTGCAAATGGTGCGCGTTCACGCTGACAAATTTGAGTAAATAGCTCAATATTTTCCGGCGCAATCGACATCACATAACGCTCTTGCGATTCATTACACCAGATCTCTAATGGGCTCATACCTGGCTCATCAGAAGGCACTTTACGCAGCTCAAAGTTACCGCCACGTCCGCCATCATCCACTAACTCAGGGAAAGCATTCGACAAACCGCCTGCACCTACATCGTGGATAAACTGGATTGGGTTTGCGTCACCCATCTGCCAACAACGGTCGATAACTTCCTGACAGCGACGCTCCATCTCTGGGTTTTCACGCTGTACTGAAGCAAAATCTAAATCTTCGCTTGATTGGCCAGATGTCATCGAAGACGCCGCGCCGCCACCAAGGCCGATATTCATTGCAGGGCCACCAAGTACAACCAATTTGGCACCAACAGTGATCTCGCCTTTTTGAACATGCTCTTCGCGAATGTTACCTAAACCACCGGCAAGCATAATAGGTTTGTGATAACCACGCACCTCAACACCATTATGGCTATTCACTTCCTGCTCGTAAGTACGGAAGTAACCCACAAGCGCTGGACGACCGAACTCATTGTTAAATGCAGCGCCACCCAGTGGGCCTTCAGTCATAATATCCAGTGCTGTAACGATGCGGTCTGGTTTACCGTAATCCGCTTCCCATGGTTGAACAAAGCCAGGAATTTTAAGGTTTGAAACGCTAAAACCAGTTAAACCTGCTTTTGGCTTAGAACCACGACCGGTTGCACCTTCATCACGAATTTCGCCACCACTGCCCGTTGCAGCACCTGGATATGGGCTAATTGCAGTTGGGTGGTTATGGGTTTCTACTTTCATCAAGATATGCATTGGCTCGGTGTGGTAGCCATATACACCATCTTGCTTAGGGAAGAATCGACCAGCAGTAGAACCTGTCATTACTGCGGCGTTATCTTTGTAAGCAGAAAGCACGTTTTCAGGGGTGGTTTCAAAAGTGTTCTTAATCATTTTGAACAATGACTTTGGCTGAACCTCGCCATCGATTGTCCAATCAGCGTTAAAGATCTTATGACGACAATGCTCAGAGTTTGCTTGAGCAAACATCATTAACTCAACATCATTTGGGTTACGCTCTAGCTTCTTGAAGTTCTCAACTAAATAGTCAATCTCATCTTCAGCAAGTGCGAGCCCTAAGGTGGTATTCGCTTGCTCAAGCGCACTGCGCCCTTGCCCTAGAATATCGACGCTTTTAAACTTTGCAGGTTCAGTGCGAGCAAACAGTACATCGGCCGCATTGAAGTCATTAACAACCACTTCAACCATGCGGTCATGTAATAGTTCCAGTAGCGACTTGGTTTGCGCAGCAGTTAACTCATCAGCAATGACGTAGTAGGCAATACCACGCTCTAAGCGCACGACTTTATCGAGACCACAGTTGTGGGCGATATCGGTTGCTTTAGAAGACCAAGGAGAAATTGTACCGGGGCGGGGCGTGACAAAATGGAGCTGACCTTCAGGCTGGTGTGCTTCAATAGCAGGGCCGTAGGTTAAGATTTTTTCAAGCTGTTGACTTTCATTTTCTTCTAGCGACTCTCTCAAATCAGCTAAGTGGATAAACTCGGCATAGATTTGGCGCACTGGTAGTGCTGCCGACTCACAAGCTTCCATCAGCTTCTGTACTCTAAACGCCGAAAGTGCAGGGGCTCCGCGGATGATCTCCATCACGTCTTTTCACCTTATAAATTATAATTGCAGGGTCAGATCTGGCGCTATTATAGGGAAATGTTTGCCACAAATCATTAGCAGTCGCTATACAAAACAGTGTTTCCTGTATAGAAAAAAGCGCAGCTTATTTTTTGTAGAAATGACGTCGATATTTCAAGCAAAATTTCGATTTGGAGTCATACTAATATCAATAGTACTGATGCAAAACACCTGTTTTCATACACCTTTTAATATTGTGATATAATCAAGCACAATTTCCTTATAATTTAGGCGCTAACTAATAACAATGATGAGAAATCTTTGCTTAATTTTCTGCTGTATTACCTTACTGGCTGCCTGCCAGAAGGTGGTCGTGGAACAAAAGCAAGTTGCCGTCATTGAGCCGAAAACAGAGTTAGTTGTCGGCACCTTATTTGGCCCACAAATCTATTTTAGTGCTGGTCAGGGCGAATCTGGTTACGATTATGAGATGGCCTCTAAATTTGCCAAGTACCTCAACCTTGAGTTGAAAATGAAACCGTTTGCCAATATTAGCGAGCTATACAACGCACTAAGATCAGGCAAAGTAGACATATTAGCAGCAGGTCTGGCTGATACTCCGTCCAGACGCGAGCAGTTTAGAGTTGGCCCTCCGCTCTATCGGGTCAACCAAGTATTGGTATATCGCCAAGGTACACCGCTTCCAAAAGATATTAATAACCTTGAAGGCGATATTACTGTTATTACCGACTCCTCCTTTGTTGACACATTGAGTGATCTACAAAAGTCGAACCCAAACCTAATGTGGAAACAGGAAAAAGATAAAGACTCCGAAGAGTTGCTGGCAATGATAGCCAGTGGCGATCTGCGTTATACCATCGCCGACTCAACCAGTTTAGATATTAACAGGCGCTTTATGCCTGAACTACGTGAAGGCCCAATTCTCAAAGAAAAACAACCAGTGGTTTGGTTATTACCGCCTAACAATAGCGATCTATTAATGAGTAAATTGCTCGCTTTTTGGCACATAGAAAAGCGCCGCGGTACCCTTGCCCATTTAAATGAAAAATACTTTGCCCACGTTAAACGTTTTGACTATGTCGATACTCGTGCTTTTATCCGTGCTATCGATAATAAGCTACCTAAGTACCAAGAAACGTTTGAAAAGTATGCTGGGGATATCGACTGGCGCAAACTCGCTGCCACCGCTTATCAAGAGTCGCACTGGAACCCTAATGCCCGCTCTCCAACCGGAGTGCGTGGACTGATGATGCTAACCCTGCCAACTGCTAAACAAGTCGGTATTAAGAATAGACTCGATCCGTACCAGAGCATTCAAGGCGGAGCTAAGTACCTCAACAGTATGCTTGAGCGCCTGCCAGCATCGATTCCCGAAAGCCAAAGAATGTGGTTCGCCCTCGCCTCTTACAATATCGGCTTTGGTCATGTTGAAGATGCAAGAAAACTGGCGCAATCTATGGGGCTTAACCCTAGTGCTTGGCGGGATATTAAAGAAGTATTACCGCTGTTACAAAAAAGAAAACATTACAAAAAGACGCGATACGGCTATGCCCGCGGCAATGAAGCGGTGCACTATGTTGACAGTATTCGCCGTTACTACGATACGCTAGTGTGGATTGATAACCAAAATATGCTCATTGAGCTAAAAGAAGAGCAGACCCAAACAGCAGACAACAGCAATCAAACGATGGAGGGAGCACAACCGCAGTAGAGCGGCTAAATTTTATTTTATGCCATTCATTTTAATTTCATCTTACTGCTGTAAGTTGCTCTGAAGAAAAACAAAGGAGATAGATGATGAGAAAGAGAGCAGTAAATAATATGGCGGCTCGTCGCCGCACACAATTAAAAGCCCGCCATTTAAAAACACTCAATAGACAAAAACAGTTCTTCGTCTTTATTCGCCCGTCAGATTAACCCTCATCGAGCACGATAAAAACACAGTATTAACGCTTATTAGCAGGTAGCTGCGCTTCTTGCTTAGCCAACGCTTTAGCAGCTTTTTTCTCTTTTCTGCGGCGTCTGAAAAAAGCACTGAGCTGCTCGCTACAAGCTTCTTCTCTCACCCCTGCAGTAATCTCAACCTGATGATTAAACGCAGGGTGGCGCACAATATCAATCACTGTCCCGGCAGCCCCCGTTTTCTCATCATTAGCACCGTAGACCAATCGACTAATTCTAGAGTGAACTATTGCACCAGCACACATGGCACATGGCTCTAACGTGACATATAAAGTGGTATCTAATAGGCGGTAATTTTCCAGCAATTGACCTGCTTGGCGGATACACTGCATCTCAGCATGTGCACTTGGGTCATGTAAACCAATGCTATAGTTAAAACCCGCGCTCACTACTTCACCATCTTTGACCAAAACGGCGCCCACAGGCACTTCGCCTTTCTCTTCAGCTTTTGCCGCCATCTCCATCGCCATTTTCATAAAGCGGCTATCGTCTTCGGTTTGTGCTAACTGTGCTGCAGTTTGTTGTGTGTTGTCGCGACTTGGCAATCGACTCTCCAGATAGATGTATTAAATCGGCGCTATTCTAGCAATTGTGCTGCAAAATAAAAAAGGTGCCGAAGCACCTTTTATATTAACCATTATAGCTCGCTAGCTGAAATGGGTTATTCCCACTCGATAGTTGCAGGTGGCTTACCTGAAATATCGTAAACAACACGCGAAATACCGTCAATTTCATTAATGATTCGATTAGATACACGACCTAAGAAGTCATACGGCAGGTGAGCCCAATGAGCAGTCATAAAGTCGATAGTCTCTACCGCACGTAAGCTGACAACCCAATCGTATTTACGGCCATCACCCATTACGCCCACAGAACGAACCGGTAAGAACACAGTAAATGCTTGGCTCACTTTATGATACAGGTCAGCTTTGTGTAGCTCTTCAATGAAAATGGCATCGGCTAAACGCAGTAAATCACAGTATTCCTTCTTAACTTCGCCAAGCACACGCACACCAAGACCTGGTCCTGGGAATGGGTGGCGGTAAAGCATGTCATACGGTAGACCTAGCTCTAAACCAATTTTACGCACTTCATCTTTAAACAGTTCACGCAGTGGCTCAACCAGACCCAGCTCCATATCATCTGGCAAACCGCCAACGTTATGGTGTGATTTAATCACGTGTGCTTTACCTGTTGCGCTACCTGCAGACTCAATCACGTCTGGGTAGATAGTGCCTTGCGCAAGCCATTTAGCGTTTTGGCATTTCTTCGACTCTTCGTCAAAGATCTCAACAAAGACATGGCCAATGATCTTACGTTTAGCTTCTGGATCCGCTTCGCCAGCCATCGCATCAAGGAAACGGTTTTCGGCATCAACGTGGATAATGTTGAGCCCGAAGTGATCGCCAAACATATCCATCACTTGTTGAGCTTCATTTAAACGCAGCAGACCGTTATCAACGAATACACAAGTCAGTTTGTCACCAATCGCACGGTGCAACAGCATTGCAACGACAGATGAATCAACACCACCAGATAGGCCAAGAATAACTTCATCGTCACCAATCTGTTTCTTTAAACGTTCTACCGCGTCTTCAATAATTGAAGAAGGTTTCCAGTTTGCATCACAACCACAAATATCAAGCGCAAAATGCTCAAGCATGCGCTTGCCTTGGCGAGTGTGAGTCACCTCAGGATGGAACTGAACACCATAGAATTTTTTGTCTTCGTTAGCCATTGCTGCAAACGGACAAGTCTCAGTGTTAGCGACAGTAACGAAACCTTCAGGGATCTCCGACACTTTATCGCCATGGCTCATCCAAACGTCAAGTAAAGGCTTACCCGTTTCGCTTACCGCATCTTCAATCGCTTTAAATAGTGCAGATTCAGTTTGTACTTCTACTTGTGCGTAACCAAACTCACCTTCTCCAACACCTTGAATGACTTTACCACCCAGCTGTTCAGACATCGTCTGCATGCCGTAGCAAATACCGAGTACTGGTACGCCAGCGTTAAATACATACTCAGGGGCGCGAGGAGAGTTATCTGCAGTCACGCTTTCTGGACCACCGGCTAAAATAATACCGTTTGGTGCAAAACCACGAATTTGCTCTTCGGAAACATCCCAAGCCCAAAGTTCACAATAAACACCGATCTCACGAATACGGCGGGCAATCAATTGGGTGTATTGCGATCCAAAATCTAGGATTAGGATCTTATGCTCATGAATGTTGCTCATGGGGTACCTTATCTTTATATTTCTGTTTAACTAAAATCTTGCAGGTCTGCGTATATAGCGATTAATCGCTAAAGCAGTTCACAGCTAAATAAAAGGCGACCGTCATGGTCGCCTAGCAAACTTTATGAACCTGAACTGTAGTTCGGCGCTTCTTTGCTAATTTTCACATCGTGAACATGGGACTCGCCCATGCCAGCAGCGGTGATTTTAACAAACTCAGCTTTCTCATTAAGTTCTTTAATGGTGGCACAACCTGTTAGGCCCATGCATGAACGTAAACCGCCCATGTGCTGATGAATGATCTCTTTAAGCTTACCTTTGTAAGCAACGCGACCTTCAATACCTTCAGGTACTAGCTTGTCTGCGGCGTTATCACTTTGGAAGTAACGATCAGACGAACCTTGTGTTTGTGTCATAGCGCCCAATGAGCCCATTCCACGGTATGACTTATAAGCACGGCCATTATAAAGTTCAGTTTCACCAGGAGCTTCATCAGTACCAGCAAACATAGAGCCTGCCATGATGCATGATGCACCAGCAGCAAGTGCTTTTGCTAAGTCACCAGAGAAACGAATACCACCATCGGCGATAACAGGAATGTTAAGATGCTTAACTGCTGTAGCGGCATCAGATACCGCGGTAATTTGCGGAACACCTACGCCAGTAACGATACGAGTGGTACAGATAGAACCTGGGCCAATACCCACTTTAACCGCATTAACGCCCGCTTCAACAAGTGCAAGTGCGCCTTCAGCAGTCGCGACGTTGCCGCCAACGATTTGTAGTTCAGGATATTTAGCACGGGTATCACGAATGCGCTGTAGTACGCCTTCAGAGTGACCATGAGATGAATCGATAAGTAAGATATCAACGCCAGCAAGCACAAGTGCGTCAACACGCTCTTCATTACCTGGGCCTGCACCAACCGCTGCACCAACACGTAAACGACCTAGTTCGTCTTTACATGCATTAGGCTTACGCTCAGCTTTTTGGAAATCTTTAACGGTAATAAGACCTTTAAGCTTAAAGTTGTCATCAACAACCAATACTTTCTCAACGCGGTGAGAATGCATCAGTGTTTGCACTTCATCAAGCTTAGTGCCTTCAGCAACGGTAACAAGGCGATCTTTAGGTGTCATCACCTGATCAACAGTACGGCTCCAGTCAGTAACAAAACGCACATCGCGGCCAGTAATAATACCGACAAGTTCATTGGCTTCATTAACAACAGGATAACCAGCAAAACCGTTCTTTTCAGTCAATACTTTAAGATCGGCTAGCGTGGTGGTCGGCGTCACAGTCACTGGCTGCTGAACAATACCCGCTTCGTAAATTTTTACTTTGCGAACTTCTTCAGCCTGCTGCTCAATCGTCATATTTTTATGGATAAATCCTAAACCGCCTTCTTGCGCAATCGCAATTGCTAAGCGTGCTTCTGTGACGGTATCCATCGCAGCAGACACTATAGGCGTGTTCAGTTCTATCGTATTTGTTAGACGTGTTTTGAGAACGGCAGTATTTGGGAGGACGGTGGAGTGCGCTGGAACTAGCAACACATCATCAAACGTTAGCGCTTCTTTCTTTAATCTTAACATGCAACATCTCCCCAAGAGAGTAGGATTTAGAGGTGAAATATTGCGGCGAGATTATACCTTGCATATCTGGGTTGGTAAATGGAAAATAGGCATTAATTAGCATTTGTGTGTAAAAAAATAATGAAAACCTCAAAAAACAACGTTTACACCGTCTCTCGACTCAATGGAGAAGTTAGACAACTTCTCGAGGGGCAACTGGGTCGAATTTGGCTAAATGCTGAAATCTCAAACTTTGCCGCGCCCGGTTCTGGTCATTGGTATCTGACTCTAAAAGATAATTTCTCACAGATCCGTTGCGCCATGTTTAAAGGCCGCAACCAAGCTGTCACTTTCAGACCGGTTAACGGTCAACAAGTGCTGGTTAAGGGTAATATTAGCGTTTACGAGCCTAGAGGTGACTATCAGCTATTAATTGAATCTATGTTGCCAGCCGGTGATGGTTTACTTGCTCAGCAATATGAAGCGCTCAAAATGAAGCTTGCCGCCGAAGGCATGTTTGCCACTGATACCAAACGTCCACTACCAGATAATATTCAGCGGATCGGTGTGGTGACCTCGCCCACCGGTGCCGCCATTCGCGATATCTTGCATGTGCTCGCCCGCCGAGACTCATCAATAGAAGTCATCATCTACCCAACTCCAGTACAAGGCACTGACGCTGCCGCTAGTATCTGTAATGCGATAAACTTAGCCAATACCCGCGCAGAAGTTGATGTACTGTTGGTGACCCGCGGCGGTGGTTCTCTTGAGGATTTATGGAGCTTTAATGACGAAGGCTTAGCGCACACAATTTATAACAGTGGTATTCCGGTGGTGTCTGCGGTCGGTCATGAAGTTGACACCACTATTAGTGATTATGTTGCTGATCTGCGCGCGCCGACACCATCAGCCGGAGCCGAATTATTATCGAAAGATGCCGACAATAAAGCGCAAAAGCTAAATGCTATATTGTCACGTTTAAAGCAAAGCTGGCAGCATTACCAATTAAAGCAACAAAATAAACTGCAAGGCTGCGAACATCGCCTGCAAAAGCAAGATCCGCTGCGACGTTTGCAAACCTATGAGCAAACCTTTGATGAGATGCAGCTTAGACTGCAAAAAGCCCTACAGAGCAAATTACACCGCATGACGTTAAGGCAGCAGCAACTCGCCAATAGACTCGATAACCAGTCACCACAACATCGACTGGCACTAGAAAGCCAACGCTTGAGTTATTTAGCCGAAAAACTCAAAACATCCATGACAGATAAACTGAGCATGAGCGAGCAGCGTGTGGCGCATCGCGCGCAGCAGCTCGATACAGTTAGTCCACTGGCAACATTGAGCCGCGGTTACAGTATTACTTTAAACGGTAAAGGTAAGGTCTTGCAAAGCGCTGATGATACCTCTGTAGGCGATACACTCACCACACGTTTGCGAGATGGAGTGCTGACATCAACAGTCACTGAGGTTGGATAGTTTGGTTGGATAGCTTAGTTTGATAGTTTAATTGGATAGCTTGTAACGTTACCAGCCCCTCAGCTCAGAGGGGCTGCGACTTAGATAGTGCTATCAACAAAGCCAAATATCTTAGTAATTTGCACGATTCATATCATCTTTATCTAATAGTTCCATTAGCCCAACCAAGGCAATAAAAAATACTGCACCTACAGGCCAGATTATCCAGGTTACGCTCCAGTTCATCGTCCATAGGCTCCAGCCAAGGTATATTGCCACCAATAGCGGCCAATAAAATGCAGCCAGTTTTTCAGCTCTTTTAGCCCGTCTAGTTTTTTCAGTTTTTAAACCGCTCTCTTTTAAAATATTAGTGTAAGCCATGTATTTAGCGCTAACAGATGAAATGATATAAATACCTGCTGCAATCATAAACATCATCACAATTAGCATGATTAAAACGATAGCGGAACCATTAAAGAACATACTGATTGTCATCAAGGGTACAAAGCTGAAAATAAACAAGAATATTGCGATAGACAACCTGAGATTGTAGGTAGCTCTGTATTTTTGTAATTTCTCGCTAATTACGCCATGAACGCCATAAGCCAGCTCAAAAGGCTGGCTATCGATTACAGCAAAATCTGCTTCATATTGATTAACTTTAATAAAAAAACTTACAGCAATAGACACCATGATGAGTATTGAGATAACCCCCATCACCGCAGCTATATCCCCCGTCATTCCTAAGCGATTGGTCTCTGCCATCGCCAAAAAGAAAAACAGCGGTACAACAGAACACACACAAAGCACCACTCCTTTGGTAATAATGTCTGACATTGCTACCTTTTTATCTGTATAGGCTAAGGCTTGCTCTAAGCTTATCGAACAGGTTTGATGCACGCTTTCCAGAGTCTCGCTGACTTCGGTTTCATCTTTCAGTAGAAAATCAGTTGAGACCTCAAAAATCTCTGCCAGCGTTATTATTCGGTTTAAGTCCGGTATGCTAATTGCGCTTTCCCACTTAGAGACTGACTGCCTTGACACACTCATTTTTTCAGCTAACTCTTCCTGCGACCAGCCGTACTGTTTCCTTAATCTGATTATCTTATCTGCTAAAATCATTAGATTCTTTCCTTGCTCTGTTATTTAGCCGTAAGCTTATTAAATCAGATAGTTGCACACTACCAACTGCAGCTAACATTGTGTCAACCAGCGGTTGCATCCTAGTTGCAATGGGGTTTATTTCCAGTTTAAACATCAAAGCTAGCGATTTTAGTAGAGACACGCAAGTAAGTATTAACTTAGACAGTGAAAGGTTGCCTGCACGATTATTTTGCATGCCTGGTTACTCGTGAATGGTATTTTGGGTATTGCTGCGTGGGCTTATAAAAAGTCTGCAACTTTCTTTTTCCTCAAAATAAGCAAGCTCCCATTACTAATGGCTATTATCCTAGAATTCAAAACCAAATCTAAATCAAAGTCGTGGCGCTTCGCCCACGCCCGAGCCAAGGGGCAAAGCGCTTGCGCCCCGCTCGTGATTTCAAAAGAGTTTGTCCCTCAGCGCCCCAGACGAAGTTGTCTCCCTCGTACTTATTTGAAATAGCCTAATGCTTCCGATGGGGAATCGGTGTGCTCTACGAGTTTTGTAACTCAATTTTGCCTCATTGTGAGTCAGCGGCAACCTTTCCTCGAATTTAGCATTGTCCGCTTCGCAATACCCTTTCTCACCAACTGAAAGACAAAATACTCTGTTTGCGATAATTTCTAAGTTAACCGTTAACTGTGTTTTTACGCAGCATTATTAGATTTCCTACTAATATCATTAAAATTATTCCGAATCAGTTCTCGGTTTGCTATTGAGTGAAAATAAAAAGCAGAGTAAATTCAATTGACTAAATAGTATGCTTGCTCGGTTTGCAGGAGATACGAGGCAAGTTAGCTCGCCATTCTCGTTTTGCCCGCGGCGGTTTTGAGTGTGTTCGTTAAAAACGTTAATAAATTAATTACTTATTGATACACGCGCTGACTAGTCTAACCTGACAAACGCGCAAGGCGTGTATACAGATGTTATGTTTACCACAAGGACCGGTTATGACCTCAAAAATTTATATACTTTCATTTGCATTATTACTTTCAGGATGTAAATCCACTCCAATAGAGGCAATATATACAGAACTTGACCCTACCCCTTGGACCATTGGGTATCAAAAAGATTTCGGAGCAGGTAACGGCTATATAAGAGAATGGGTTCCAAAAGATGAAAATATTAAGTCTTGGACAAAATTATTTTCAATAGAGTTTTTGGAAAAGGAAAAAACGCCAATACATGAGTATTCAGATAACTTTTTGAAGAAAAGACAAGAACAGTGCTCGGGAACTAAATATAAGATATTAAAGGAAACTGACTTTAGCCGAACTTATATAATTAATTTTCCATCTTGTGCAGGCCAAGAGGCACAGTCAGAAATAACTCGAATGTTCCAAGGTAATGATGGTTTGCATCGTCTATCTTATGCGGAAAAATCAGCAAGTTTATCTCAGGAAGTTATTGCTAAGTGGAACCAAGAGTTACAAAATTCTTATATTGTAAAGGGCCCTAACAAAACTCGGATCAGGTAAGAAAATACATAGCTAAGAAAATACATAGCCATATATGGACG
>NZ_JBFRMK010000209.1:2867-4019 GCF_041470405.1 Shewanella sp. 10N.286.45.A1 | reverse complement strand
TTATACTGATTGGTATTAATTAGCGGTAAATACTGTAAATTAGTAGTGCCACGGGAAAGATGAGAAGTCCTGTTCACGCTTTTCTAAGAATGCATCACGCCCCTCTTGTGCTTCTGGGGTACCATAAGCTAAGCGAGTGGCTTCGCCAGCAAACAATTGTTGTCCCACTAAACCATCATCAGGAAGGTTGAAGCCGTATTTAAGCATACGCATTGCTGTGGGTGACTTTGAGTTGATCTCTTTTGCCCAATTTAATGCTTCTGTTTCAAGCTCTGCGTGTGGAATAGCACGGTTAACCATACCCATATCAAAAGCTTCTTCAGCAGTGTAGTTAAAGCCTAGGAAGAAAATCTCGCGCGCGCGTTTTTGCCCAATCATTTTGGCTAAGTAAGCACTGCCATAACCTGAATCAAAACTACCAACATCGGGATCGGTTTGCTTGAATACAGCGTGCTCTTTTGACGCCAATGTTAGGTCGCAGACAACATGCAGGCTATGACCACCGCCAACAGCCCACCCTGGCACAACCGCAATGACTACTTTTGGCATAAAGCGAATTAAGCGTTGTACCTCTAGAATATGCAAACGACCCATGCGAGCAACGTCAGCAGTACCCTCTTCTGCTCCTTCATACTTGTAGCCGTCTTTACCACGGATCCGCTGATCGCCGCCGGCACAGAAAGAGTGTTGCCCTTTTGCTGATGGACCATTACCAGTAATAAGAACACAACCAACATCTGACCATTGGCGAGCATGATCAAGTGCGGTGTATAGTTCATCAACTGTCTTCGGGCGGAAAGAGTTTAGGCAATCAGGACGGTTTATCGCAACCCGAACCGTTCCCTGATCTTTCGCTCTGTGGTAGGTAATATCTTCGAAATTAAATCCAGGTACGACATCCCATAATGCAGGGTCAAAAATGTCAGATACTTTTTCAGTCATGAGCGGCTAGCCTTTTAATTTGGTTATTAACAAATAATGAGTAAAGGCTAGGCGGAATCAGATCTCAGGTCAATTAGATTAGCGACTAATACCAATCAGTATAAGAGGTTGATCAACTCAGAGTGCTTTTGCAGAACGAGTTCCTGGCGGATAAATGACATAATGGTTGTTCCCTTATGAGTTTATTCAACTAAGGCGTAGCAAGCCAAA
>NZ_JBFRMK010000209.1:0-2172 GCF_041470405.1 Shewanella sp. 10N.286.45.A1 | reverse complement strand
ATAATGGTTGTTCCCTTATGAGTTTATTCAACTAAGGCGTAGCAAGCCAAAAGCAATCTAACAGGTCAGTTTTTGCGGCAGTAATGCTGCGTTAATGAGTGTTAAGCTGCTTTAGTTTAGCTTGTCACATATATAAGTTTGGTTCTCTTTGCTAAAGCTACTGTGTTTGTCTGCTCCATTTCCACAGTAATCCTGTTTGAATTCATCTAATCTGGCTTGCGATTGAGTGATAGCTTGCAGTGCCTGTTGCTCGGCGGCTGACAGTCTATCTGCTATATCCGTTTTAAGAAGATCCACTTTATGGTCGATTCGCTTTAGTTGAGTCCCTGTCATGCTATCCAGTTTATCTTCAGCTTGCTGATAAATAGCCTGAACTTCAGCAACGGGTTCATCTAATGCATCTGTTTCTGTATAGAGGTAATAAAGAACACCGCCAATTAGTGCTAACAAAATCCAGCCTTTCATCAATTAGTCCTATATAGGTGAATAACTTGTAGTATAAGCGTTATAATAAGCTAGTTTTCTAGCAATATTAAAGCTGTAAGGCTACAAAATGAGCGCAGAACAAAATAAAAAAGACTTTTCAAAAGTAGAAAGAATCAAAATTCATCAGCCTGACGCCAATAAAGCGGACAGGTTCAATCCGCGTAACCGTATATATGTGAGAGCGGTTGAAGGGCTATGGACAACCTTGCGTCGCCAATTGGGTTGGATAGCAATGTTGTTCTTTTTATTGCTGCCATGGATCCCTTGGGGAGATCGTCAAGCGGTCTGGTTTAATCTTGCTGAACAAAAGTTCCATGTTTTTGGTCTCACTATTTGGCCACAAGATTTCACGCTCTTGGCTGCCTTATTAATGATTGCCGCATTTGGACTCTTTTTCATCACCACTTATTTAGGTCGTGTTTGGTGTGGCTATACCTGTCCACAAACCGTGTGGACCTTTATCTTTATGTGGTTTGAAGAAAAGCTCGAAGGTTCGCGTAATAAACGCATGAAGTTAGATCAAATGCCGTGGAGCTTCGATAAGCTGAAACGAAAAACCGCAAAGCATGGTGCTTGGTTGTTGATCTCACTACTCACTGCAATGACGTTTGTCTCTTACTTCGTTCCTACAAGGGAAGTGTATTTAGAAGTATTCACACTGAATGCCAGTGGCTCAGTATATTTCTGGGTAATCTTCTTTACGTTTGCCACTTATGGCAATGCTGGTTGGATGCGAGAGATCATGTGTTTGCATATGTGTCCATATGCACGCTTCCAGTCTGCGATGTTTGATAAGAATACTTATATAGTGGGTTACGATGTTAAACGCGGAGAAACCCGTGGCCCAAGATCTAGAAAAGCTGACCCTAAAGCTTTAGGTTTGGGTGACTGTATCGATTGTGATTTATGTGTTCAAGTTTGCCCTACCGGTATCGATATTCGCAATGGTTTGCAGTATGAGTGTATTAACTGTGGTGCTTGTATTGATGCTTGCGATACCACCATGAGCAGGATGGGGTATGACAAAGGACTGATTAGTTACACAACTGAAAATAAGCTTGAAGGTATAAAAGAGAAAGTTCTCCGTCCTAAGCTTGTTGGCTATGGCGTCATTTTAACGGTGATGGTTTTGGTCTTTGTATATGCTACAGCCACAATTGCCCCTATTCGTATTGATGTTATCCGTGACCGTAATCTTCTATTCAGAGAAACGGATGCAGGGTTGATTGAGAATACCTTTACCTTAAAGGTCCTTAATAAGACCGAAGATACCCATATATATAACTTGAGTGTAGAAGGCTTATCGAATTACAAATGGATTGGCCCACAACAGGTAACACTCAGCGGCGGGGAGGTATTAACACTTCCAATCAGTATTGCGGTAGACCCTGTTGAGCTTTCTAGAGCGATGACGCATATCAATTTTGAAGTTGAAACTGATGATGGTGAGATTGAAGCAAAACAAGAGTCGCGCTTCTTTGGTAACTAATAGAACAGCTTAAACAGATAAAAGGGGCTTTTAGCCCCTTTTTTGTGCGTATCGTTTGAGAAGTGTGCGCTTAAACGATTTATTGCATTTTTTCTCATTTAGCCCCTTGCGCTCTGTCAGGATTTCCCTATAATGCGCATCCACTGACACGGCACAGCAGGCCAACTACTTAGGTAGTACGGGACTTGCAGCGGTGT
>NZ_JBFRMK010000208.1:0-5198 GCF_041470405.1 Shewanella sp. 10N.286.45.A1 | reverse complement strand
ATGCAATTGGTATAATTATCACTTAAACCCATATTTTGTTGGTGAATCTTTAGTTTACTGGCAGATGATAGGGGGAAATGCTTCAACTAGGTTGCCTCGGCTCTTCTAACCTTTTAATGTTGAATTTGGTTCATGTCTTTATTGGCGTGATTATTTTTAGCACTTCAAATGATAGCGAGAATGTTTATGCAACGAAAGGTGTTGATTATTGACTGCGCCGACGCGCCGGGGCTTATTATGAAAATCACCGCAGCGTGTTTTGAGCATGGTCTTAATATCATTAAAAATAGTGAGTTCGTGGATAATTGCCAAGGCCGTTTCTTTATGCGAACGGAGCTTGAAGGTCACTTTGACTCGCCACGTTTACTCGAAGCATTACGGGCGGTATTACCGCAGCAAAATCATACTAAGTTAGTTGATGTCGGAAAGAAGCGTATTGTGGTGATGGTGACTAAGGAAGCTCACTGTATCGGTGACCTGTTGATTAAATCCTATTCGGGCGCTCTTGATGTCGAGATTGTTGCAGTTGTAGGCAACTATGATGTGCTTGCACCTCTTACTGAAAAGTTTGACGTGCCATTTCATTATATTGATCATCAGGGGATTAATCGCACAGAGCATGAGCAAGCGATGCTTAAAGTGATAGCAAGTTATGAGCCTGATTACCTTGTATTGGCCAAGTTTATGCGGATTTTAACGCCTGAATTTGTTAGTCATTATCCAGATAGAATCATTAATATACATCACTCATTTTTACCGGCTTTTATTGGGGCATCACCTTATCGTCAAGCATGGGAGCGCGGCGTTAAAATTATTGGTGCAACGGCCCACTTTGTCACTAACTCTTTGGATGAAGGCCCGATTATAAAGCAAGACGTTATCCCTGTTGATCACAGCTATAGCGTAGGGGCATTGTCAAAGTGCGGCAGAGACGTAGAGAAAAGTGTGCTAAGCAAAGCTTTGCAATTGGTCATCAATGAGGATGTTGTTGTTTACGGTAACAAGACCGTTGTTTTTTAATTAGCGCGATCAAAAAAGAGGCCAAAGCCTCTTTTTTATTTAAGTCCGTAATATTAGAAATTGACCACGTAAAGATCACTGTCTTGTTCAGTTTGTGCAATATCTTTAATCGTTACTGTACCTCTAGCGTAAGGGGCTATTTTTGCCGCAGTTTTTTCTGCACCTGCGTTAAGGGCAAAGTTATAGAATGATTCACCATTACAAACTAACCTTGGGAATATTCGTTTTTTGTTAATACGATAACTTTTCATTGTATTGTTGAACTGGTAGTTACTGTTACTTGCACCAGCTTTACATACTGATACTAGTGTGCTCTCCATTTGCGGTGTCATTGCTGCATTGGCGCTAAATGCCATAGTTAGGGTGATTCCTGCTACTGCGAGTGTTTTGAACATATCCTGCTCCGACTCTTCCATTGGGGTTCATCATTGAGTAAAGCGCATTACAGGCTATTCATTGTAACGATTGTGTAGCTAACTGTATCAAGGTGTGGAGTCGGGATCATTGTATGACTCAGGGTAACAAAATGTGTCATTTTAGCCATTTTTAGCATAAAAAAAATCCCACTGAATAGTGGGATTTTAAGATTAGGCAAAAAGTCGATTAATCAACAATACGTAACAACTCATTGATGCCTACTTTGCCACGGGTTTTTGCATCGACTTTCTTAACGATAATCGCTGCATATAAGCTGTACGTGCCACACTTTGATGGTAGGTTACCTGAGACCACTACTGAGCCAGCAGGAACACGGCCGTAGTGAACTTCACCTGTCTCACGGTCAAAAATACGTGTGCTTTGGCCGATATATACGCCCATTGAAATAACACTGCCTTCTTCAACAACTACGCCTTCAACAATTTCTGAACGCGCGCCGATGAAACAGTTGTCTTCAATAATCGTTGGGCCAGCTTGCAATGGCTCTAGTACACCACCAATGCCGACACCGCCTGATAAGTGTACATTTTTACCAATTTGAGCACATGAACCGACTGTAGCCCAAGTATCCACCATAGAGCCTTCATCAACAAAAGCACCAAGGTTTACATAAGATGGCATTAATACAGTATTTCTGCCGATAAATGAGCCTTTGCGCACTGCTGCTGGTGGTACAACTCGAATCGCTTCTTCTCTAAAGCGTGCATCATCGTAATCTGCAAACTTCATTGGTACTTTATCGAAGTATTTGGTTTCGCCGCCGTCGATTACACCGTTATCGAAGATTCGGAATGAGAGTAGCACAGCTTTTTTTAGCCACTGGTGAACATGCCATTCGCCGTCAATTTTCTCTGCGACTCTTGCTTCGCCTTTATCTAGCATTGCAATGACATTTTCGACATCGGCACGAACACTTGGCTCTACTGATGTTGGGCTGATCTCTGCGCGAGCTTCAAAAGCCGCCTCTATACGTTGGCGTAAAGCCTCCATTAACTTCTCCTGGTATTTTGGTTATCAATATATCTAAAGTGCACTCGTGAGTGCTTGTCGTAATTTAATCTGTTGAGCTTCATTTAACTGTTCGCCATCGGCAGTTTGTAACAGAAAAAAATCTTCTGCTCGTTCACCAATGGTGGTAATTTTCGCGGCCAATAATCGAGTTTCACATCGAAATAACACTTCGCCTATCCTCGCAAGTAGACCTGGTGAGTCTAATGCAATGAGTTCCATCATACTTGTACCATGACGGCGGGTAGGAGGGAAACTGACTTGAGTGGCTACTTTAAAAGGTTTCATCTTTCTTGAAAGATTTCTAAATTTTGGTAACTTTGGCGTATCACTACTCAGCGCTTTAATTAACGTTTTTTTGATCCCTTGGATCCGCGATAGCTGGGATACTGGTTTACCATCTTGTTCTAAAATAACAAAAGAGTCTAGTGCATAGTCGTCTTTAGAGTTCATGATTGTTGCGTCATGCACATTGATATTTTTATTATCTAAAATCGCCATTACGGTAGCAAATAACTTGGGTTTGTCTTTACCGTATATGAATAGCTCTGTGCCTCCTCTGGTGGTATGTTTTGAGATCAATACTAAAGTTTCATCATGCTTATGCTTTATTATCGCCTCGGCATGCCAAGAAATTTGACTTGGTTGATGACGCAAAAAGTAATCTGCTTTAAAGCGCTGCCACAAGGTATCTAAGTCTTTCTCTTTAATACCGCGCCTAAGTAGTTCTTTTTTAGCTTTAGCTTGATGCTCTCGAACACGGGCTCTAATATCAACAGGCTTCTCTTTACCTCTTGCTAGCACGCGTTGTGTAGCAAAATAGAGATCTCGGAGTAATGAGCCTTTCCAGCTGTTCCATGTTTTTTCATTAGTGGCGCAAATGTCGGCAACGGTGAGGCAGTAGAGGTAGCTTAAATGCACTGCATCACGGACTTTTTCTGCAAAATCACCAACCACATCGGGATCTGAAATATCGCGCCTTTGAGCCGTTACCGACATGACAAGATGGTGCTCAACAAGCCAACTAACCAATCGTCCATCATGGTCATTTAAGCCATGTAGTTTACAGAATTCAAGCGCGTCAACGGCGCCAAGCTTACTGTGGTCGCCGCCTCTACCTTTGCCAATATCATGAAAAATTGCCGCAAGAACCAGTAGGCCTTTCTTAGGTAGTTGATTGATCAGTACTGAGCCGAGCGGAAACTCCTCTTTTTGCTCTGGTTGAGAGAAGCGCTCGATATTGAGTAATAATCTGTGAGTATGTTCATCAACAGTATAGGCATGGAAAAGATCAAACTGCATTTGACCCTCAATACTTCTCCAGGCGGGTAGGTACGCCGACAAAATGCCATGCTTATGCATTAGAGATAGTGCAACAATGCCGCGAGGATGACGCAAGATCTCCATAAAAATTTTACGGCACTGTTCATTGTACATTAAGGCCTGAGTTTGGGCTCTTCTTGCTTGTCTTAAGCTGCGCAGTGTAACGGCATACACGGCTTGAATGTTTGAGTTTTTGGCAACACAAAGAAACAGTTTTAGAATGTTTTCTGGGCTATCAAATAGTGCAGGCTGAAGACTTTCTATGAATTTACCGCGGCGCTGAAATTGAGCATCAATTGCAGCGACTTCTAGGGCTTTTATATGGCCTAGTGTTGCGCGCTTAAAGAGCTGCAACAGCATTTGATTTAGCTCCATGACTCGGCGCACAGTGCGGTAATAGCGCTTCATCATCTGCTCGACAGCCAGTTGAGTCTCATCTTCATAGCCCATTAAATCAGCTACTTGCCGTTGTAGATCAAACAGTAGTCGATTCTCGTCCCGGCCAGAAATTAGGTGCAAGCTACAACGTAATTGCCATAAGAAATCTTGGCATTCTAGTAGTTCTTCGAGTTCATGTGGTTCGAGAAAATCGTACACCACCAAATCTTCTAACTTATTAGCATTGAAGTGTCGCATTGCTACCCAAGCGACGGTTTGAATATCTCGAAGACCGCCGGGGCAGCTTTTTAAGTTGGGTTCTAAATCGAAGGCGTTAGCTCTTTCATGGCGAGCAATTTGCTCATCACGTTTAGCAACATAAAAATCACTACTTGGCCAAAAGTCATCTTGGCGAATATTGTAATACAGCGTGCTATAGAGTCCTTGCGGGCCGCAAAGTAGGCGAGATTCAAGTAAATTGGTGGCGACTGTAATATCACTGCGTCCTTGCGCCATGGTTTCATCAATAGAGCGAACGCTGTGACCAACTTCGAGCCCAGCGTCCCAAAGAAAGGTTATGAATCCCCCCAGTGCTTGCTCAGCTTGCAGAGTTAATGCTCCGTCAGTAAGAAACAGTAAATCAACATCAGACTGCGGATGCAATTCCCCTCGACCATAACCGCCTACAGCCACAAGTGCGATTGCGAACTGTTCTAAACCATGGGAGACCCACTCTTTTTGCAATAGTGCATCAACATGTTGACAACGTTCACTGACAATCGCGCGAATATCAGATTGGCTATTAAAAGAGTCTAGCAATGTGCTGTTTAAGTCGATAAGAACACTTTTTGCTGTTTGGGCACTGTTCATCAATATTTTCTTTAATGCGCTTTACTGGAAGAGTGCAATGATTATCTCTGCAAAAAAAACAAATTAGAAGTGCTTTATCGCTATAAATAATATTGGGATAACAAACAATGGACGGGAAGCGATATTTTGTAAGCTAAGCGCTTAACTTATACCAATTGCAT
>NZ_JBFRMK010000207.1:0-3765 GCF_041470405.1 Shewanella sp. 10N.286.45.A1 | reverse complement strand
GAAAGATCAACAGCCCTTAATGAACATTAAAACCCTGTGCCAACATTAACGTACCAGGCCACATCTTCAGGGCCTTTAGCAACATCAATTCCCATGTGCAGGCCGTAACGTCTTGCAATGGTGTACCTAAAGCCTAGCCCATAAGCATTTTGTTCATCGCTGTTCCACATTGAGCTGCTAGAGTCTCCAGCCACACCGCTGCCAAAGAAAGACAGCAGCATCCAACGAGGGGTGACTTTCCACATTAATTGCACCTCGGCAGAGCCAACGTTCTCCCCTTGGTAACGGTTTTTGGGGATACCACGAAGATCGATATAAGGATAGGCAAAAACTGGTAGCCGGTCATCGCTGGTAACGGATTGATAGCGCATCTTTAATCCGAATGTCAGGCTTTTAGAAAGTGGCCAATAGTTGATACCTTCAACGTTCAATGTTTGGTAATCATAATCACTGCCTAGGCTTTCGCTAAACCAATCATATTCAGCAACATAGTTATAGCCGCTGGTGGGTAGAAAGAAGTTATTGAGGCTGTCATATTCGATTATAGCGCCGAGTGCAGAGACCTTGGGAGTGGTATTTAATAGCCCTGTGAGTCTATCAATGAGTTCGGGAGGCAGAGTGCTGTTTTCGTGACGATTGCTCATATCAACACTAAAGAATTTCTGAGATATACCAACGAAAAATGCACTGTCAGGAATACGATACTGGAATTTTTGCAGTAATCCATAACCTTGCAAGTTAAGATCGAGGGAGAGAGCATCAGCAAAATCATTTTGGCTGTAATAGCTCATATTGATATCGCCATAGCCGCCACCGACCAAGTAACGAATACTGTCTTTGCCCCATGTTTGTCGATGTCCAGCAAAGCCCACTTTTGTGCCATTATCTGTGGCGCCGATCCCGACTACCGATATGCCAGGTGTGAGCAGCTGCGCACCACCATCAATGGAGTGGGTGGCCACCTCTTTTCGTTTGTCTCTTTGAGCGTCAGTCTCATGCAGAAATAACCCCATTACCGCGAGACCGTTACCCACTGACGGTTCGGTGATAATGCTAGGTACTGGCAGAAAACCGTAGGCATTTTCTGCTAGATATTCGCCAGCATCAAAGTAACCATCAATGGGGTCAAAGAAATCAATTGCGCTGGCATTACTTGAGAGCAAACTCGAAGCTGCAATGGTTATGGATAGCACTATCTTGTTATTATTTATCACGTTATTCGATCCCTCTTAAACGAGTTTTGAGTATAGTATCTAAAGCTTAATGTTTTCAAATAACTCACCGCTATTGCTTGGCTGAGTTACCAGTTAAAGCGAATAAAACAACTGTGATGTTTTCTGTTACTATGCGCGCAAGTTCTATAGCGATATTTAGGTACATGCAGGTGTCTTTTTCATCTTTATTATTAAGTGACGAGTTACTAAGCCTTCTAAAGCAAAAAGGTTATAACGAGCCTACACCGATCCAAACTGCTGCCATTCCGACTATTTTAAGTGGTAAAGATTTAATGGCGAGTGCTCAGACTGGCACCGGTAAAACTGCGGCTTTTACCCTACCAATACTGCAGCGGTTGACTACACAGTCAGTTGGTAAAAAGATTGATAGTATCCGTGCTTTAATCTTAGTGCCGACTCGTGAACTTGCTGTTCAAGTGAATAAAAGTGTTACTGAGTACGGGGTGAATACCGCGCTTAAAAGCATGGTTATTTATGGCGGTGTAAGTATCGATGCTCAGGCAAGCATACTCGCAGCTGGCGTCGATATTGTGGTTGCTACTCCTGGTCGGTTACTGGATCACCTGCGCCGTGGTTCGTTGTCATTGATGGCGATTGAAACTTTAGTTTTTGATGAAGCCGACAGAATGCTGGATATGGGCTTTATGGATGAAATTAATGCCATTCTCAAGCAGCTACCTGCGGAGCGACAAACTTTGCTGTTTTCGGCGACCTTTTCAGATGCTATCTACCGTTTAAGTAAGCAGTTACTCAACAAACCTTTACGCCTTGAAGTTGATAAGGCCAATAGCGCCGCAGACAGTGTCGAGGAAATAGTCTACGCGGTTGATAGCGAGCGAAAGCCCGCCCTAATTAGCCATTTAATTATCAAGCACGACTGGCAACAAGTACTCATTTTTAGCCGTAAGAAACAAACCGCCGATACCATTACCAGTAAGTTAGTTGCAGCAGGTGTTGCGGCTAAAGCTTTTCATGGTGATTTAAGTCAAGGTGCGCGCGAACAAGTGCTTAATGATTTTAAATCAGGAAATATCAAAGCGTTAGTCGCAACGGATGTAGCGGCGCGGGGGCTTGATATTGTTGAGCTCAATTATGTGGTTAATTTTGAGATCCCATTTGTTGCTGAAGACTATATCCACCGTATAGGCCGCACGGGCCGGGCAGGTTGCACAGGTAAAGCAATTACACTCTATAGTGAGGATGATGCTCGCTTGCTCGAAGAGCTAGAGTCACTACTAGATAAGCGTCTACCACAGCAATGGTTACCGGGTTTTGAGCCAGACTTAACCAAAATGGAAGTGCAGCCACGTAAAAATGGTAAAGCGGCACAAAGACAACGTGCCAAAAAGCGGGCTTTGGGTGCCAAGAGGAAGCGTTAAATATCTCGAACGTGTTTACCTTTGAATAGAGGGGTATCTAATAGCCAGCGACCAGCAAAACCTCTAATGCATCAGACTACGTCTGATTAAAGTCGTGGCGCTTCGCCCACACCCGAGCCAATGGGCAAAGCGCTTACGCCCCTAGGCAATCCCTCAGCGCACCGGCGAAATTTGAAAAGCAAAATTTCCAACGGGGGGAGATTTGATTCTTTGAGTTCATTGAAATATTTTTAGGCTCGGATGTTTACGGAAAACCGCTAAAGCTAAAACACAAGTGCTAAGTATTTACTCTTTAATAACCTAGTGAAGATGCAGTTAAGGCCTTCATATCCAGCCACGTTGCATACAGAGTTAGGTATTCCTCCCTAGGCTCTCTTTCTCCGCACTCAACAAGGCAGTTTTTGTAGCCTAAACTTAGAAATTATCTATTTACAGCAATGTCTTAGCAGTGATAGTTTGTTAAAAATTATACGAGTTGCCGAGAACGTTATCGAGCGACTAATGAATAAGCTGTTAGTATGCCAGGAGGGTGTATGAGGAAGTTCATACTAGTGCTTATTGTATGGTCAAATATTGCTTCTGCTGATGACTGTCGTTTTGAGTCTGAGCAAGCTAGATATGATGTAAGCAATGCTTCCAAAGATGCTGAATTAACCTTTGATAAGTCAGGAGTTTCATTTATATCTGTAGCTAACGGCATTGCTCCTACGCGTCCCGCATTTGACGATATTGAGATGACTGTTTGCGTAGTATTGGAAACTAAGTGGGAAACTTTGTGGGAAACTTTGTGGGTTGGTGTTGATAGTTCAGTTTGTGGGCCCTCAAGTGATTTAATAACCAAGGCGTTTTCCTATGCAGAGGTATTCAACAAGAGAATGCTTAATCTTGCTGCAACTAGTGAGTCATATAAGTGTGCCGATGAACTGCCGGCATACTAACGTATAAGGATAGGCCGCGCACAGCCGCGTCCTTATCTAGGGTAAGATCGTGAATGTTTTTCAAGCATTTATTAGTTTTTCCAAATAGGTCGAATCCATTGCAGCTCGGCGTCTCTTTCGGCGAAAAATACATAGACTAAAATACATAGACAGCCATAGTTAATGGCATCAATCGCGACCTCCAACTAAGCTTGAACTGAGCATTGAACAAGG
>NZ_JBFRMK010000206.1:14739-35138 GCF_041470405.1 Shewanella sp. 10N.286.45.A1 | reverse complement strand
TCAAGTAGAACGGGTATATCTACAGTCTATGAACTTAATGCATAGCCGCCTTTAAGGTGAGAAACGTGTTCAAACCCAAGTCGGTGCATTGCTTGAGCTGCAATCATAGAGCGACTGCCGCTACGACAAACTAACACCCATTGCTTATGCTTTTGGTTCTGATGCTCTTGGATAAACTGCACTAAGCGAGTAAGTGGTACATTCTGACTCGATTGCGTGGAGTGGTTCAGCGCATACTCGTGGGGTTCACGGATATCAATAATACAGACATTCTCATCTTGCTTCATTGCTGCTGCTAAGCTGATAGCGTCATACTCTTTGATGTTGGATCTGTCGCAGTTTCCGATGATTGCTCCGCACATTATCTCTGTACCGACTTCATCATTTAGGTGGGTATCAAGATGTGCTTTATGTTGCTGGAAAACATCCACCGATATTTGATTGTTTATAACGGCTTTAAGTAATTCATTGCGGCTAACCTCAGCATTAAGGCTAGTAGTGAACTCATTATTATAATCGTGGCTAGCACAGATCAACGTGGTGTTACTTATACTGTCTCTGATTAATTTCAGACTATTAAATAGCGCTTGGCTAGAGCTAGAATCGAAGTTGGTTCGACCTAGGCTACCCATCAAAATAGTATCACCACAAAAAGCATATTGTGTTTGCTGTGCTAGTTGGCTGGCGGATACTGGCGCTTCGCATAGCAGCAGGCTGATACTATCGCTGGTATGACCGGGTGTTGGTAGTCTGAGTAATTGTTTTGAACCAATGGCTATAGTTTGCAGTTGTTGTCCTAGATGCTCTATGTGTGCTTCGGTCATTGGCCAACCTAAAGCATCAGACTTCTGCTCAGCTAAAAAGCGTGCTGCTAAAGCTTCACGTCCAGAGATATGATCGGCGTGACCATGGGTATCGATGGCGGCTACCAGTGTTAATTTCTGGCATTCAAGTAGCGTTTCAAGCCTGTGTTGTAATTCTGGTAGCGGGTCAACAATGAGTGCTTGTTTGCTAGAGGAATCCACGAATACCCAAGTACAGCTTGCGCCAGATCGCAGCTGAAGCAAGCCATCTAAATCGCTTCTGTCAGAAATATCGCTAGTATCATCTAAAATCATGCAGCTTTGTGTTAGTGCTTGTGAAGCGGTTCTTATACGTGCGCAGGCGCTATCGACTTCTGCTTGAGTGATTGCAGGTCCAAAAGACATACGAATAGCAGCTTCACTTTGCCAAGCGGGTAGTCCCATAGCGTTGAGTACAAAACTGCGGGTCACTTTAGAGCTGCAAGCAGAGCCAGAACTGACGCGAATGTTTGCTGCATCAAACAGATCCATAATTTCTTTGCTACTAAAGCCCGGTACCGCGAAATTGATTGTTGTCGCAACGCTATGTTCAAAGCTATTGTTAAATACGACGTCACCAAAGCACTCCGTTAAGGTTGTAGCGATCTGCTGCCGGTAATGAGTCAATTGAGCACTATTTGAAAATGGCGATGATTCTGTGTTGAGTAACATCTCAAAAATCACATTCAGTGCAGCCATGCCTGGTAGATTCTCAGTGCCAGAACGCAATCCGCTTTCTTGGCCACCACCTGCAATAAATGGCGTAAATGGCGCTGAATCTCTGATATAAACAAAACCTATGCCTTTGGGGGCGTATAGTTTATGTCCGCTAAAGGGAGCGTAATCAATGGTCGTGCTTTTTAAATCTAACTCGGTTTTACCAAGCGCTTGCACACAATCAACCATCCAAAATATGTCAGGATTTGCATGGCGAATAGTATTTTCTAGCGCACAAAGATCTTGATACACACCGGTTTCATTATTAACTGCCATGGTACAGATCATTAAGGCGTTAGGTGCATGTTGGGTAATGAAATCATGATCCAGCAAGCCAAACCTATCTACCGGAATAGCGGTAACTTCAGCTCTTACATCAAGTACATTAAGCCAATGTTTTAACGACTCAGGTACGGCTTTATGTTCCGTTGCCCCATAAAGCACCGAGTAGCTTTTATTAACCGACATACTGCTTTTTGCGGCGATTAACGCAGACAATATGGAGGTTTGAATTCCCTCTGTTGCACCACTAGTGAAGATGAGTTTACCACTACCGCTGCCAAGTAAAGTTTGTGCTCTTAAACGAGTTTGCTCCATCAGGTTTTTGGCTTTTAGCCCGGTAATGTGGCTACTACTTGGATTGCCGAATAGGTTTTCCATTGCAGACAATGCTGCGCTCGCCGCTTGAGGTAGTACAGGCGTTGTGGCATTTGCATCAAGGTAAATTTGGGTTAAGTCAGTGGTGTTTTTCATAGTATTTAGCTCTTAATTTTTATTATTCTAAAGCCCAAAACTGCTTATTACTTTTGGCTATAACTAATATCTTGAGGCTATATTAGCAGGTTGCGAGTAATGATCAAGATCACATTTTCTTGGGAGGGATAACAGAATATTCTTTGGTGAGATGCTATTTACCAGTCGTTTATATTGCTACTTTTTAGCTAAAAAGAGGAGCGGATTTAGATATGTTAGAACTAAAAAAAGCGCCATAAAGGCGCTTTAATTGCTTCAAAGTTAAACTTATTTTAACTCTGCTTTTACTGTTTCAATCAGTGTATTCCATTGCGGGTACTCGGCTAAGCTTTCAGAAAGGTCGCCCCACGGCTGCATTGTTTGCTGTTTGAAATCTAGATTATCCGCTTTACCCCTTTTTAGCTCATAAAGGTAATAAAAGGCAGATGCTCGATAATTGGCAGCGCAGTGGATTAAAATGTTCTTGCCTTCATTGGCATCCATAATGGCAAAAAATTGTTCAACATTGGCGGTTGTAGGTTGCTGCCAATCGACATCTATTTGTTGGTATTGCATACCCGCGTTGGCGACTAAATCGGCTTCATCATCATGGCCATTTGGGTTACCAACCGGGATAAGATTGATAACCAATTCAACACCCGCTTGTTGTAACAGTGGGAACTGCGACTCGCTTGGTAAGCCTGCAGTGATGATACTGCCATCATTAAGCTGTAACGCTTTTACTTGTTGCAGCTTCTCGGGTGATATCGCTGCAATAGCAATACTGCTAAATAAGCTTGCCAGTATAATCATTAATCTCATGTTATTAGCTCTTGTTTTGATGCTAAATTTTAACTTTTATAACCACTTTACGCACTTGTTTCGGCGTAGCACTGGTGCCTGGCATATGCATGTCTTGTGGAAAAAACAGTGCAAACATACCTGCTTTAAAAGGAATAAATGCCGCTAGGTCTTTATTTGATTGATAGTCATATTCAGCGTAATCATGCTTGGCAAAATAAGGCTTTGATGGCGTTTGATCTGCTAAAGGCAGGTAACCAAACTCCTCTTCACCGCTGACAACGAATTGCACATCAATATATTGCTGGTGGACTTCGAAAGGCTCTACTTCTCTAGGCTTAGTTTCATAATCATTGACGATAACAAATAAGTTCTTGTCATCAAGCTGGTAACTGCCAACTTCAAGCTGGCTGAAATCGGTTGTAGCGAGATGGTTTAGTGCCTGAGCGATACGTGGGCTTATGTGGCTGTATAAATCGCGGTTGGCTAAGGTATCTACAATCATAATCTTCTCGTTAATAGGGTCGCTTAACTCAGCTATTTAACTGAGCTTAAGACTTCAATAAAGGGAAGTTTAGCGCTAATAGCGGTTAGGCGATACAGGAGTTCACTTCAAACTCGATCCCTTTAGATTCAAAAGCCTGTTTTAGCTTGGCAGCCATTGACGACTTAGGTTTTAATGGGAAGTTGATTTTGCCACTGCTTGAGTGGATAAATAGGTGATCGCCTAGCAAGCGCACTGAATCGATATCGTGATAATTTAACGTTAAGGTTTGTGGCATTGTGGTATCAGATTTGACCATCATTTTGATAAAAGTGACTTCAGCTGCAGCAAATATAATGCGTTGAGTCCATAGCAGATGGATGAACCAGATAGTGGAGAGAGCTAGGTTAACGAGTATTAAGTAATCCCAAATCTCATTGTTATTGCGTAATAGAATTGTCATAAAAGTGATGACTATAGCAATAGCTACATAGCCTGCTTTTTGAAAGGGTTTAATAACCGTCGTATTTTCCATAACACTTCCTTGTTGCTTCCATTAAGCATCAAGTTTACGGTACTGATTATGTAAAGCAAAAGTTAATTATTGTTTATTGAGGTGAGTGTGTCTTCTCTACGATTTATAGCGGGTCCAAAGGCCTTTAGAACATTGAGTGAAAATGGTTTTAAATCTGAGTTATTTAGCCAATTGTTAGCAGCATCTGGTGGGCCTAAATGGATTGGGATAGCGGGGCTCGATAAGTATCTCTTTGGAGAATTTTTTAAGTCACATCGCCAACCCTTGCATACCTTAGGGGCTTCATCTGGTGCTTGGCGGTTAGCCTGTTTAGCGCAAAACAATCCGTTGGCGGCCTACCAACGGCTAGAAGATCTGTATATCGGTCAACGTTATGACACTAAACCCACTGCGGTTGAGGTGTCTGAGCAAGTAAAAGGGATCCTTGCAGGTTTATTGGGTAGTCAAGGTGCCATGGAGATAGTCTCCAACCCTTTTATTAATAGTCACTATATTGCTTGTCGTGGCCGTCATTTAAACCGTGTTGCGAGTAAAGCTTCGCTTGCTGCTGGACTTGCAACTGCTGCAGCCACTAACTTTGTCAGTCGTAAATCGTTAGCTTGGCATTTTGAGCGTTACGTATTTGGGGTTGAGTCGTCACAATCTCCTTTTGCTAACCTTAGCGATCTACCTAGCCAATTTTGTGGACTGTCGAAAGACAACCTTCATCAAGTCTTATTGGCGACAGGTTCTATCCCTTGGGTATTAGCTCCTGTCACCAAGATAAACGGTGCGCCTCATGGCCATTATTATGATGGTGGCATTACTGACTATCATTTTGACCTGCCGCTTAATAAGCCGAAAGGGCTGACGCTTTACCCTCACTTTTTTCCTCGAATGTCACCAGGCTGGTTCGATAAGTCATTACGTCGCCGAGATGCAAAGCGTAATTACGATAATGCGCTTATCTTGGCACCAACAGATGCTTACTTAGCAAGTTTACCCTACGCAAAATTACCCGATCGTAATGATTTCTCACATTTTGATAGCGACTCTAGAATTAAGTATTGGCGTCAAGCGGCGGCGATGAGTCAGGTATTAGCGGATGATTTAGCAGATGTTATCGCTAAGCAATCTATAGTTGAGCATATAGAGTTGCTGTAGATTTCTGCGCCAAACTGTAATAAATCCGGATAAAAGGCTGTCTAATAAGCGAACAGGTTAGTAAAAAGCCTTGTGGCTGAAATTTAACCAGCTGCTACACTTTAGCTTTATTGACGATCGTCAAAAAGATGGTCTGACCTACCTATTTTGGAGGTTATTATGCGGACAGAAGAGATGGCGTTATTAACGCACGACACTTTACTATTACCTGAAGGCAGGGTAGAGATCCGCGTGGTCGATCCTGCCTACTTGAGCATAATAGCTGAAGTGCTCAAGCAGCACTATCCGTTGGTGTTTGGCGTCAGTAAAGCTAACTGTAATCCGCCTTGTTATGAGATGGCAACACAATGCGAAATTATTGATTTTAACCAGTTAGATGACGATTCCCTTGGTATTGTACTCGAAGGCAAGCAGCGGGTTAAGATTTTGTCGGCTGCGCAACGTCGTGACGGTGTGTGGATCAGTAGAACTTTAGCCTGTAATAACTGGCAACAGGAACCGATTATCGGTGAGTTTGAGTTGATAAGCGCAGCGTTAGAGCAATTTTATGAGGTAAATCCCGACCTATTTGGTTTATACGAAAATGACATACACCTAGAGGATGCAACCTGGGTCAGTCAGCGTTGGTTGGAGGTGCTACCGTTATACAATAAAGACAAACTACGATTAATGAACCAGCCTAATTGCCATAAAACTATGAATTTTGTGCTGGAACTTATTAAATCTCATGCAAGTGCAAAGTCTTATTAGCTAAGTGGCTCTCTTTTGCTAAAATAGCGCTCTGTTTAGGTTACTGTAACAAATCGTATGAGCCAATCTGTCCGCGCCGCCCAAGCTTCCTATATTGTGTTGCCTGAAACTGTTACCGATAAACCGACAGTGTTGAGCTTTCTCGTGAGTCACTTTAAAGCGATTGCAGAAACGACTTGGATTGATCGTATCGAAAACGGCAAAGTCCATTGGCGCGATGGTGAGTTAATTACTTTAGAGAGTAAGTTTGTCCCCCGTGCACGAGTCTATTATTACCGTGAAGTCCAGCAAGAGTCATTGATCCCGTTTGAGGAGAAGGTATTACTGCAAAATGAACAGATCATTATCGCTTTTAAACCACACTTCCTCGCCGTTAATCCCAGTGGTAATTTTGTCAATGAGTGCTTGGTCAATCGGCTGCGGATCAAAACAGCAAATGAGCAGATCGTAGCCAGCCATCGACTCGACCGCGCCACAGCAGGGCTGATGTTGCTATCGCTTAACGCTGATACGCGGCATGATTATCATCAACTATTCAAAACCGGCAATATCACTAAAACTTATCAAGCTATTGCTAAGCTTTCTGATGAGCTAATGGCAAAAATAGCGGCTGATGCTTTAGCACTGCCAATGAGCTGGACAGTGAAAAATCGACTGGTGAAAGCTGACCCCAGTTTTATGATGAAGATTGGTATTGGAGAGCCTAATAGCCATTCTGAAATTACGTTGCTGCAGGTCAAAGGGGAGTTAGGCCTATTCGAACTAACGCCTGTAACAGGGCGCACACATCAACTTAGGCTACATATGATGAGCTTAGGTATGCCGATCTTAAATGATAGGCTTTATCCAGAACTACTTGATAAAGCAGCCGATGATTTTGACAAGCCATTAAAGCTGATGGCCAAAAGACTAGCATTTACCGACCCACTAACTGCTGAGCACATTGATATCAATTGTGATGGTTTTTCGTTGCAGGATTAGCTGCGCCTAGGCGGCAAAAACTCGGTTTCACTCATGTCTGCGTGCAGCACCGCAATCTTAGTCGGGGCGCCATTAGCGGCCAATTCAACTCTACCAATACCACTCTTATTCATTAAGCGTTGGCTACGGGCGCCGTTAGGGCGACGGCCACGGATCGACATACGTTTGCGTTTAGTAAAAAAGTTTAACGGTGAGAAATGGCCATATAACCAGCCGTTAAATTTGTCGAAGTAGGGCAGTAGTTTTTCTGGAAACTGGTTTTTAATACCACTACAGGTGATCTGATAAATCGCAGGGCCTGCATCTCTAAAACGGATACTAATATCGTAGCTAAATGAGTAGTGTACATCGCCAGATAGAATGACGAATTGCTCAGGTGTTTTGCGGTGCTGGAAAATACTTAACAGTGTATTAGCTGTGCCAGGATGCGCCATCCAGTTCTCGGCATCAACCAGAAGGGAGGCGCCGCAAAAGGTCGCCATTCGCTGCACGGTTTCAATCAGTTTTACTCCATACATTGGTGCTGGCGACACGATTATCACATTGGGCTGATTAACAAGCTCCGCCTGAAACTCCATCAATGCTTCCCAATCCATTAAGCCTGATGGTTTACCGAGGTTGGATTCACTGCGCCAACGGCGAGTGCGGGTATCGAGCACAATTATTTTAGGAGTGGTTTGTAAGCTGTAGTGCCAGTCTTCAAAACGGAGTAATTCATCGATAAGTTGATCTTGAGTGGTACTTTTCTCTGTTGAGCCGTCTTGAGTTGAGGTTTCTCGCTCGTTAAAAAGCGCATCTAACTGTGGACGCACTTCAGCATCAAATTTCGTTGGCGCATTGCCTAACCCTTGAAACAGAGTGTAGGCGATAAGCGCATTGCCTATGATCCGTTTAGATAAAGGGTGGTTATAAGCTGCCATCTCCCATCTGGCTGTGAGATTCCAATCATCAGTGACATCATGATCGTCGAAAATCATATAGGTCGGCAGGTGGGCAAATAAGCGCCTGACTTGTTGTAAGCCACTTTTGAATTCGAGTAGATGAGTCCATTCTCGCTGCCAGCGCTGAGTGTTAGCTTTGCTAAGGCCGCTCACCTCTTTAGGGATATCAATCAGATCCCACAGTTCTGGCGACCAACTGAGTAGATAAAGTGCGATGAGTTCATTGAGGCTGACTAAATGGTTTTCAGCGATAGACGAGGTAAATATAGGATGATTAATATACCAACGCTTGATGGCTGTTTTTGCCTTGTATTGAGTTTTGGGCAATAGATTCAGATGGCGTTGATACATAGCTGCAGGCTGGTAACTTATCTGCTCACTACTGGTTAGGTTGCAGTCGCTAAACTGCTCTTGATTTAAACCTAACAGAGTGATGACTTGCCCTATGGCGTAGAGCATAGGACCCGCGATATCATCAACATAGACTTGATCGCCACTTAGCATCAGTAGCGCAGGCCGTTGTTGTGGAGTGTCTAGTTGAGCTAATTGCGTATCAGCAGCGACCAGTGCGTCACCGCTATGATGATGCGGATTGCGACATGAGCCGTGAAGTAGATTGTCGACTTGCGGCTTAATAATGAACTCAATCTCACTTTTATCGGCATAAGTCAGTTCATCAACATCAGTAAACAGATCAGTATATTGCGCACTACCAAGTTGATAGCTTAATACTGTGTCGTTGGGTAGTAGTTCTGGCTGTGAAACGCGGATTAGATATTGATACGCCCCTTGCCCCAGTTTTATTACGTGAACCTCATCACTGCTAAGCTTTCGCTCAAAACCGGCGTTGATTATCGCCAAATGCAGCTGTGATAATCGTTCACGGCTAACGAACCACAAGGTAAAATGTTGCTGATCGCAGTGGCGCAAACTGGGGCCTGCAATAATGAGTGGCAATGCGTTTTCAAGCGACATTAAAGAGTTCTTTAGTGAAAAGTAATTAATAGCCACAATAAACCAGTGCTTAGATGAAGAAAAGCCCTTAAGCTAACCAAGCGTTAATTCAAGGAGTGACACATGGTTAAGGTGATGGTAACCGGAGCAACCGGTTTATTGGGGCGTGCAGTGGTGGCTGAGCTCGAAGCTCATGTTGATTTTGAAGTATTGGCCTGTGGTTACAGTCGCGCAGTGCAAGGCATATACAGATTAGATCTGACCCATTCTTCGCAAGTGACAGCTTTTATTAAAACTCATCAACCGGATGTTATTGTGCACTGCGCTGCGGAGCGTCGTCCTGATATTTCTGAGCAAAATCCTGCCGCCGCGTTGGCGCTTAACGCTGATGCGACGCGCTCGCTTACCCAGGCAGCTAGTCAGTCAGGTGCTTGGCTATTATACATATCCACCGATTATGTTTTTGACGGTACTACGCCGCCTTATAATGAACATTCAGCGACTAATCCGGTGAATTTTTATGGTGACTCTAAGCGGCAAGGCGAAATGATTGTCACAGAGGCTAAGCAAGGTTTTGCGGTTTTGCGTTTGCCTATTCTTTATGGCGCTGTAGAAACGTTACAAGAATCTGCTGTGATGGTATTGCTCAAGCAGCTGCTTGATGAAAATGAACAGTTTGTTGATGATTGGGCTGTGCGCAGTCCGACCTCTACTGCAGACATCGCTAGCGCGATAGCGCAAATGATTCACTTACAAACAGCTGGTGAACCTTTGTCAGGCCACTATCATTTTAGTGCTAGCGGCACCATGAGTAAGTATCAGATGTTGTTAGCCATGGGCGATTTGCTTGATCTAAGTACCGAGCACCTCAAACCCGTGACCTGCCCCACAGATAGTGCAAAACGCCCCCATGATTGCAGCTTAAGTTGTGAGAGACTTGCCAGTTTATCTATTCAAAGCAACGTAATGTTTAATTCTGGAATTGAAAAAGCGCTGCAGCAGTCACCAGCAGTAATGGCTCTACTCAAAAAATAAAAGAACAGTGATTAATGATAAATTCAAAATTAAAGAATCCTTTCAGCAGCTTATTTAATAGTAATTTCGGTGCCACGGATCAGTTAGCCTTACTGCGTATTGCTGGATTGTTATTAAAGCTGGGGCTGACGTTTTTTGCTGCAGAAACCTTTGGACTGTCGTTAAGCAGTCCTGTTTTGTATTGGGGAATGTGCCTAGAAGCTATGTATTTAGCATTCACGTTTAGGTTACGTGAACCGATTGCCCGTACCGAGTCAGGTCTGTTCATTGTGTTACTACTCGACACCGTTTTTTGGATCTCCTGGCTCTATTTCACCGGCGGTGCTACTAATGCGTTTATCTCATTGTTATTGTTGCCGATAGCGATTGCCGCAATCACGCTGCCGAAATGGGCACCATGGTCACTGACATTACTGTCGACAGTCGCCTATAGCTTGATGATTATTTCGGTGCCGGAGAGCCAGATGAAGCATCACGGTATGGACATGAGCTCTCATTATTTGGGTATGTGGTTTAACTTCCTCATCTCTTCATTGGTACTGACGACCAGTGTGGCCTACATTGCACAGCGGATGCGCAAGCAAGATGTCGAGTTAAGCTTTATGCGAGAAGCCCAGTTGCGACAGGAGAAATTGCTCGCTCTTGGCACCGCATCGGCTCAAATGGCACATCAGCTGGCGACTCCATTGGCGAGTTTGCGCTTGCTGGTTGATGAGATTATAGAGGAGACTCCTGCGCAAGATCGCAACCTTAAGCCCATATTGTCCGAGATGGACAGTGCGCTACTGCGCTGCGAACAAACTTTGCATTCACTGCGCACAGCAACAGAGTCTATTCGAGAGCAAAAGCGAACAGTGCTTACCGCTAATCAGTTGCTAAATACCTTAAAGCAGCAAGTGCTGTTGTTGATGCCGCAAGTGAAGTTAGAGCTAACGCTAATGGATGGAGTTTACGCTGATTCTCAAATGGGCATTATTACCGATGCGAGCTTGTTGCCTGCATTGATGTCACTAGTGGAAAATGCGGCAAGCGCAAGTTTGGCTGAGATAGGAGAGGAGCGAGTGAGTGTGTCCGTGTTAATCGCGAATCAAAGCCAGCGACTGTGCATTTTAGTGAAAGACCATGGCGTTGGTATTCCTAAAAAAATGCATGCTCAGCTAGGGCTGGAGTTGATTGAAAGCGAGCAAGGTATGGGCATGGCACTATTGCTAAGTCACGCAAGTTTTGAGCGCTTAGGTGGGCGATTATTATTGGCCGGCCTTCCTGAAGGAGGCACAGTTGCTGAGGTAAGCTTCCCAATGCAGAAAAATACCGAGGCAATAACATGAATCGATTACTTATTATTGAGGATGATGTTGCATTAGCGGCAATATTAACTCGGCGAATGACAAAGCAAGGGTTTGAGTGTCAGCAATGTCATGATGCCAGCCAGGGCCTGTTGTTAGCCCGTCAGTTTATACCTACTCATGTACTACTAGACATGAAATTAGAGCAGGAGAATGGCCTTAAGCTAATATCGCCGTTACGGCAATTACTGCCTAACGTCACCATGGTGCTATTAACCGGCTATGCCAGTATTGCTACCGCTGTTGAGGCGATTCGTCTCGGTGCTGATAACTACTTAGCAAAACCTGTCGATACTCAAACTTTACTGAATGCGCTTTCTGTGACTCCAGCAGATACCGTTGTCGAGGCTTTGTTGGAGCAACCGCTATCCGCCAAAAGGCTTGAGTGGGAGCATATTCAGCAAGTGTTAACAGCAAATAGTGGCAACGTTTCTGCGACGGCTCGGCAGTTAGGTATGCATCGGCGCACACTGCAGCGAAAATTACTTAAAAAGCCAGTGGTGGATCATCGTTAAGCTCTTGGTCTGCTGCAATTGTTTGCTCTATACTTTGTTTGGCGGTTTTAACAGGTTTTTACTCTGTAAAGTTCGGGTATTTTTATGGGAAGAATGAATTATGCTAATAATGGCGTTCATATTGGACAAACCTATTGCTATATCGCTATGCTGAAGCAAGATAGTCAGTAACAATCATTATGATGACTCATCTGGATGTGGAGTAGCCTATGACCAAAAATGCAGTTTTTAACACTGATTCTTTTTTACTTGAAGATCCAAATGAGCTTATCTCAATCGATAAATGGCAAAAAACGGTCAATCTACTTGCCAAGCTTTTTGATGCCCCAGCCAGTTTTTTAGTGCAATACACCCAAAAAGGCTTTCAGATCACTATCGCCAGTGAGCAAGAGTCTAATCCCTATCCAGCAGGCATTATTATTGAGCCTGAAGTGAATATTTTTTGCCGTCGTATCGTTGAAACACGTCAAGAACTGTATGTGGCTAATGCACTGCTAGATAGTTGTTGGGATAGTAACCCCGAAGTGCACAATGACGGTTTTAGATCTTACTTAGGTGTTCCAGTATTTTGGCCTAGCGGTGAGCCGTTTGGCACCTTCTGCGTCATGGATTTTAAAGAAACTGATTACCAAGCGACCTACCTTGAACTGATTCGTCATCTTAGAGATATTTTAGAATCGGATCTGTCTTTAATCGGCGCTTATGCCGAAATGCAGAAGTTGGCTATCACCGATCCTCTTTCTGGGGTAAACAATCGTCGTGGCTTTAATATTCTCGCAGAACAACGCATTAAGTTAGCTCAAAGAACAGAGAGCCAACTTGGGCTTTTATATTTAGATGTTGATAACTTTAAAGCGATAAATGATGAGCATGGTCATGGTGTTGGTGATGATGTGATCACCCTAATAGGCATGGTTTTAACTCAGTCAGTGCGCCAGTCAGACGTGGTTGGTCGTGTTGGTGGTGATGAGTTTGTAGCGTTAGTGATGTATGACGTTAAAGAGGAGCTTGCTAGCGTAAAACATCGAATTGCAGCTGCATTTTGTTCACATCACCAACTTGAAAGGTTACCCATTTTTACTGTTTCGGTAGGTATTACGGCTGCTAACCCTTCAGCGTCAATTAGCGAACTTCTGGATATCGCGGATAAAGATATGCTGCAAAGAAAACGCAAAGTGGTTGATTAAAAAAATCCCCGAGACAGAGGAGCCGACTCGGGGTGAAGATGGGCGCAGTGGAATGCTCCCTGTTAATGACTCTGTTTGACTTTAAAAGCGATACTCTCCAGTAAGCCAAGCATTTAGTCCTGTTCCTGGCATGCGTTGACCAGGTGCTAGATCGCCTGCCATCACTCGGTTATAAGCGGCTAAATGGTCTTCATATTCCGTATCAAACAGATTGTCTACGCCGGCTTTGACTAGCCAATTATCGGCATCAAAGCCGATAGAAATATTGACTAAAGCGTAGCCCGCCGAGGTTTGCTCTAATTGAGATTCGGAGACATCGTTTTGTGCTGATACAGCCAATGTTTCTATACGTGCCGTCCAATTATTGCGCTGGTAATTAACACCAACATTTACTTTTGGTGGGCTTATTCTATAGAGATTGTCGTCCATATCTCTGCGTTCGCCTTTGACGTAGCTGGCATTCATATCGACTAACCAGCTTAAACTGATCTGATAGCTGGCCGTGAGGTCCATACCGTAGAGCTGTGCATCGACATTAGCAAATTGCATCGGGTTGTCGTCACCCATCATTTGTGCCGCCATAATCACTGCGGGATCGGTCGCTGCAACACCTTGAATATAATCATCAATACGTTGGAAAAAGATGCGTGGGTTAACGCTAAAACTATCAGTTTGAAACTCACTGCCAAGTTCAATTTGATAGGCTGTTTCTAGATCAAGATCCATTTGGCCTACATAGGTACGTCCATCCGCTAAACCGCCTGTAGACTGCATCGGCACCCATAAATAACGCTGCTGATAACTGGCGCTATCTTGCTTTCTTGCCAGTCCCACAATCCAGCTCAATTGCTCGGTTTGTGCATAACGGCCATTTATGACCAGATCGAGTCCTGTTTGTGACTGCGATCTGTCGGCATTGTTATATCTATCCATTAATACCTTTATTGCTGGCATAGAGCCTGCCATGGAATGATTTACTTCATCAGCATCGGTTTGATAATGCTTAACTCGAGCACCTAACTCCCATTGCCATTGGTTAATATCTTGCTGCCATTGGGCAAAAGCACTATAAGTGTTATCGATAACAGCATTGAAATTATCAACTTCGAACATAGGTTTTGTTGGATCGCTAATCACTGAGTTATGTTCACTCAATTGGCTATCTAAGCCAAACAGCCAACTATTTTTACCGAAACTAAATGCGGCATCGTAGCTCTGGCTTTCTGCATTGTTATAGCGGGCATTCATGGTTGGCATTTTCATGCGCTCGCTAAAGTTATCCATTCCATGTCTGGCATCGCTATATGCCAGGTGCCAATTCAGCTCCCAATCATTGATGTCATGGTTGCCCTCAAACTTGACTCTATCTGTTTTAATAAAGTCGATATCCATTGGCAGCGCAGGAGTGCCGGCATCAGTGGTTTCTAAATGCTGATAACCGATGGCGATGGAGTCATTGCTGCTAGCGTCACCGAGGTGGTAACGATATTGACCACCAAACATACTCTTGTCATAAGTGGTGGGTGAGATGGTTTGATCGCCACCGGTTTTTACATTGTCGTTGCCGTTGAGCATATCGGCATAGAGCAAGACAGCATGTTGTTCGTTGGCAAAATTGCCTTTAGCACCAACATGGCTTCGCTGGCCATTGCCTTGGTATTGGCCTGCGACTTTGCCGCTGACTTCATCAAAACTCGCTTGGGATTCAATTACCTGTACGCTACCACCAAGAGTGTTAGTTCCAGCAGAGACAGGTGCAATGCCGCGGGTCATCTCTAAACGTTCGGTTAGAATTAAACTGGCATAACTGAGTGGGGTATCCATGGCATTGGGACCCGCACTGGATAGGGTCATGCCATTAACTTGGGTATTCACTCTATCGCCATATAAACCGCGATATTGAGCGATGCCAGTAAGTGGTCCGTTGCCATTGACTGACGCACCTGGAAGATTGTTAAGCAAGCCACTTATATCTGTTTGAGGCGTTGTGGCCTCAGGAGTTACCGCACTGTAACTGCCTTGATGTTGTCCCGTAACCTCAATAACTTCAAAGCCAGCATCATCGGCGAACGAGTGTAATGGAAATAACGAAGAAATGATGGAAAGTGAAACGAAAGATAAATGTAACTTCATAATAATGTTGTTATTTTGTTTTGTGTGTTGCAGATGGTGTCAGGATGGTTTCTCACTGGCAAAGCTAAATCAGTAATCTGCGACACCATGTCGCAGGTAAGGAGAGTCGCTATGTTTTACTTAGTACAAAAGTTGTTTTGTTGGTGAGTAAATTGAATTAATTTGGATGAGAGCTGAGTTGCTCCCATAGTGAATCTAGGTATGCTAGTTAATGTGCAGAGCGACAAAGTCAGCTTTCTAAATAGTTTTGCTAATGTCGCTGCTTCTAGTGCTTCGCTTAGTTAGTTCAAAAAAGCGTATATGGATATAAATTAAAGGGATATTTAGCATGTTGAAACAAGTTGTATTGGGATTAATGTTTGCTGCGACCTCAGCCAGTGCTGCTACCTCTAAAGATTTGATTAAATCGACTCAATCATGGAATGGCAATAAGCTGCCCGCTTATGCGTTAACTCAGCCGGAAGTCACAATCAAAGAGATCATCATTGCGCCGGGTGAAAAGCTACCTTGGCATCAACACCCGGTTATAAATGCCGGGATTTTATTAAGCGGCGAGCTAGTAGTACAAACTCGCGAAGGCAAAAAGTTACATCTCAAAGCGGGAGATACACTTATTGAACTGGTCAATACCTCTCATACCGGGCAAAATATCAGTACCGAACCCGCCAAAATAGTAGTTTTTTATCTGGCTGAACAGGGTGAGAAAGTGACCATATTGGATCATGAACACAAGGATTAACCATGAGTCTGTTGCAACAGTTTCGGCTATCTATTTTGCTGCTAGCTTTAGCACTATTGGCATCGATTAGTTATCAAGTTATCGGTATAACAATTGATAGCAATGGCATGCTGAATGAACCATTTGGATTAATCCCATTAGCATGGCTTTGTCTGTTTTCGGCTATCTTTTCTGCGGCAGTAACCTTGTTTCGGCGTGACATCTTAAAAAGATAGTCTTTGATTAAGCGTGCTTAGCTAGGGCAAGGGTACTGCGCTAGGTAACTTTGTGACTTTTGTTTGAGGAAGTCGATAGCACTGCGGGCTTTATGGCTAGGGTAATCTGATTGTAGATACACCAGTTGCAGTGGGATAGGTTCTGCGAGTTGATCGGCAAACAGCACCACCAGTTCGCCTTGATGGACCTCTTTGGCGACATCAAACCAACTCTTATAAGCAATGCCTTGGCCTGCTAGGGCCCAGTCTTTTATTACTGCGCCATCGTTACAACTTTTATCGGCAGTAACCGCAACTTCATACTGTTTACTCTTATGACTAAAGCGCCATTTCTGCCACGGTTCAACCCCTCTATTGAGTACCAGTACTTGGTGTTGCGGCAACTCTCTTGGATGAGTTGGCTGGCCATGCGTTTTCAAATACTCAGGAGAAGCAACCGCGACTCTTGGCATCATCGCCAGTTGACGACGCATTAAGTTGGAGTCCTCTAAGTGACCATAACGCAATGCTAAATGAACATTCTGGCCAATAAGATCTGTCATTTGATCAGCAAATAGCAGAGTAATTTTTAACTGTGGTGCCAAATTACAAAATTCATCGAGCCATTCACGCACAATATTCCGGCCCAGATCAGATGGCAGTGAAATCTTCAACTCCCCTTTTAATTCTCCACGGTTATCAGCTAATGCATTATTAGCTCCCTCAAGCAGTTGAATAGCCTTACGGCCTGACTCTATAAAAAGCTGTCCCTCTTCAGTCAGTGTCATTTTTCGGGTGGAGCGAGCGAATAGCACGCAATCTAATTTCTTTTCTAAACGCTGCAGTGCGGCACTCGCGGCAGCGGGAGTCATGGCAAGTTCACGCCCTGCTGCTGAAACGCTATGAAGATCAGCAACGCGAATGGCTAGCTTAAGATCGTTAAGATGATACATATCAAATATTTTTTGAAAATGATTTTAATATTAGCCCAATTATCAAAATTAGTTAACAGTTCTAAACTGTTTAGCATCATTTGAATCTTGAGATATCTGATCGTGGCAATCACATTTAATCATCTTAATTTGCTCACCACTCATAATAGCGATGCTATCACTTTGCTAACTGAAGTAATGGGATTGACCGATGGTAGTCGCCCGAGGTTTCCCTTCAAGGGACAATGGTTATATCAAGGTGATGAAGCTTTAATCCATATTATTGAATCTGACGTGCCCCAGTGCAGCATTGGTCATGTCGCTTTCGATACCGACATGAGCTTAGAAGTACTAACTCAAAAGTTACAGCGCAGTGGCATCAAATACAATGCTCGGCAGGTACCTGATAGCAAGGTTATTCAGGTTTTCATCCGTGCTGATGAGGTGATATTTGAGCTGATCACTACGGACACTTCAAGTCAGCAGAATTTCGACGTTTTTAGCCAACACCAGGAGCTAGCATGAGCCTTTTTACCCCTTATCTAAAACCACAATTATCACTCACTAATCGTATGGTAATGGCGCCCATGACGCGTTCAAGAACCAGCCAACCGGGTAATATCCCTAATGAGATGATGGCCACTTACTATGCTCAAAGAGCATCAACGGGCTTAATTATTAGCGAGGCGACACAGATCTCCGATGATAGCCAAGGCTATTCATTTACTCCGGGCGTATATACTCCTGCGCAAATAGCAGGTTGGCAGAAAGTAACGGCTGCAGTGCACAATGCTGGCGGCACAATATTTAACCAGCTTTGGCATGTTGGTCGTGTGTCTCACCCGGTGTTTCAAGCTGGTTCTGCACCTATGGCGCCATCAGCAATTAAGCCCACTGATACTCAAGTTTGGGTAGTGGATGAAACACATCCTGACGGACAGATGGTAGATTGCCCCACGCCGAGAGAGATGGAGCAAGTCGATATCGATCGGGTGGTGGTTGACTTTGCCCAAGCGGCCAAAAATTCAATAGATGCAGGTTTTGACGGGGTTGAGATCCACGGTGGCAATGGTTATTTGGTTGATCAATTTTTACGTACCAACTCCAACCATAGAACAGATGAATATGGTGGTTCACCGCTAAAACGCATTCAGTTTTTACTGGATATTGTCACCGCGGTAAGTCGCAAAATAGGCGCAAATAAAATAGGTGTAAGACTCGCGCCATTTGTGACCTTTAAAGATATGGCTTGCCCTGAGATAGTCGATACCATTCTGCTAGCGGCAGAATATCTAGGCCAGCAGGGCATTGCTTATATTCACCTTTCGGAAGCTGACTGGGATGATGCACCACAGATCCCTGAGGGTTTTCGCATTAAATTAAGACAGGTGTTCAGTGGCACCATTATTGTTGCTGGGCGTTATGATGTTGAGCGTGCCAGTGCTGTTATTGACAAAGGTTATGCCGACCTCGTTGCCTTTGGTCGATCTTTCATAGCCAACCCCGATCTGCCTTATCGATTGCAGCATGAACTGCCACTAGCCAACTTCGATAAAGGCCCACTGTTTGGTGGCGGAGCAGAAGGCTATATTGATTACCCTGTTTTTTCAGGTTAAGGCAACAATGAGACGTTATTGTCGGTTATAACCTGAGGCTAAAGGGTAAAAAGGACGCCTAGGCGTCCTTTTTACATTGAGTGGCATAACTCTCAATGTCTTAAATCAGAATAAAGGTGCCATTGGCGCCTACCCATCTCTAGTAACACTCCTACGGCAAGGCCTGCAGCGGTATTCACAATCAGGCAGATAGCAGCAGTTGATAGGATCACAAAAATACAGAAAGGTTTGCCATCAATAAAACGTTTTGACCATGCTAGTTGGGTACCTGCAATCGCGAGCAAGCTGCCCAAAACTGCCAATGGGATTAGCGATAATATACTGGCAATGCCTTGCCCCCAAAACACAGCAATGAGTAAACAGCTGGTTCCAAAGATAGTTGGCGCTAACCAAGTGCGGGCGCCAAAGTGATACTGCACTGCAAGACCACCAGCGCCATGACACATCGCGGTTGCACCAAAAGGTGCGAGTAATAAGTTTGCCCAGCCTGAGCTGGTGGCGAAGCGCTCAGGTGCAAACTTTTCTTTCGCATCCTGTGGGAATTTATCTTTAGCCATTGCAGAGGTGGCGATCACTGCATTGGTTAACGTGAGCGCTAGCTGAGGCAACACAAGTAAACCTGCTGCAGAGCTCCATTCATCCATACTTGGCCAGCTAAACTGCCAAGCGCTATAACTCGATAGGTTAAAGCTCGGTGCCGTGCCACTATTGAGCTGCCATACAATGCCCAAGGTAATCACTAAAGGCATAGCTAAATATCGCAGAGGCAAAAACTTACTGCCAAATAGTAGGGCAAAGGCGATAAGCCCAATAAGCCAAGTTTGGCTCATCATTTGACCGCCCATCCATATCAGTTGAATTCCAATGGCGAGTTGAATACCAATACTGATAGCGGGAGAAAGTTGTTTTGCCATCCATTTAATGGCGCCGCTGTATGCCAGTATGAGCAAGATTATGCCCATCATCATACCGCTAGCTTGTAACATGCCAGGGGTTAACCCCTGTGCAATTACGAGTGCAGTAATGACCTTCATTGGCTGAACTGGAATAGGGCGACGATAGAAAAATGCGGTAAACAGCGCAAACAAACCAAAGCCCATGAAAATCCCCTGTGGGGAGAAATGGTTGAGGGCGATAAGCCCAAGCGCTAAAGGTAGAAAGGTGCCTAAATCGGCGAAGGCGCCACTAAACTCTCCTGAATATTGGTTTACACTATCAAATCGGTTGGTCTTACATGTCATATAGCTTGCCGTGGGAAAAATACCCTCTATGTATCGCAAGTTTAATGCCAGAAATTGCAGCCTAAGCTTGCCGTAAAAACCGATTGAGTAAGCTATCTTCCTAGTTGGGTGAGACAAGTTGACGCATCTCGATAGAAACTATGGTCATTAGGTCTAACATTCAAGCTTGCTAAAATAGCTTGTCGATGGCGTGAATTTAGCTGTTCATTTAACAAAGCAGTGAAATTTATCACTGCTTTGTTGGTTTAATCGCGGTTCAGTTTTAGCTAGGCTAAAGTTGATTGTGCATATCGTTTAACGCTTGATGCAGTAGGTCGTCATCGAGTGTAACTGTTAGGCGCGATGATCCCGAGTTTCTGTTGCAATCGCAGCTTCGCTATCCGCCGTGGGAACATCTTCTGTTGTCGTGGCTGTTTACCCGGATGTCGAATAATAACGGGTTACACTAGTCTCAAACTTCATTTGATCTTGAAGAGGGTAAATGGCTGGCAACAAGTGGATCTTGGCCATTGGTCGTAATGGTATAAACTTCATCGTTTTGTACACTTTTACGACAATAATCGGTTCTTCCTTGAGACGGA
>NZ_JBFRMK010000206.1:13794-13998 GCF_041470405.1 Shewanella sp. 10N.286.45.A1 | reverse complement strand
TCCGTCTCAAGGAAGAACCCGAATTTAACGCGATAGTAGTGATCCCTTCTTAAACCGATCTCAGGTTACTTAATGTTTATAACAGGCAATGCCTTACCTTTTTTGAGTCAATCATGATTATTGACTCGATTAATCAATGCAACGGAATTAAATTAATGTTCAAGCTCTTTTTATAGATTATTTCTGGCTAAAGGCTAAAGGCTA
>NZ_JBFRMK010000206.1:0-13037 GCF_041470405.1 Shewanella sp. 10N.286.45.A1 | reverse complement strand
AAGGCTAAAGGCTAAAGGCAGAAAATCTAATGGGCTTTGCGGTTTCACTTTAAAATGTTGTTTATAAATAGATTAATCGCTTCGCTCTCAGATGGCAGGGATATTTCTACTTAATTTTTTAGTGATTTTTAGCTTGTTGCAGAACACGTTTTTTAGTTATCCCTAAAGTAATAGAATGGTTAATTTAAAGTGACAAAAAAGCCTCAACAGCGGATGCTGTTAAGGCTTAGATTTGTGGCGCTATAATTTACGCCAATAACACTTTGAGCAAGTGTTAGCAGCTCATCATTAAGGCTGTTGGCGTGTTGGCGCTAAAACAATCTCACGCACACAGACATTTTGTGGCTGTTTAAAAGCAAATACTGCTGCGTCAGCGACTGCTGTAGGCTCGATAACACCGCCCATGAACTCTTTCCATTCATTGTAGCCAGCTTTAATTTCTTCATCAGTTGTGTGGCTCAAAAGGGCTGTTTCTACAGCACCTGGAGCAATGGTAACCATACGAACATCATCCATAGCCACTTCTTCACGGATATTTTCAGTCAATGCGTGAACAGCAAACTTAGTGGCGCAATATGCGGCGTGGTTAGGGAATGTTTTACGTCCAGCAATTGAGCTAACGTTGATAATCGTGCCTGTTTTACGTGCTTTCATATCAGCAAGCACAGCATGAATGCCGTTAAGTACGCCCATCACATTGATGTTAAGCATCTGGCTCCATTCGGCAGGATCTTGTACATCAGCTGCGCCAAGTAACATTACGCCAGCATTATTGATTAAGCCGCCAACAGGACCAAACTTCTCTTCAGCCGCTGCGATAGCTGTTTTCATTGCTGTAGCATCAGTCACATCAACGCTAACACACATAGCGTTTTCAAGTTTCAGTGCTTGCATTGGCTCAACGCGACGAGCTAGAAGAAGTAGTGGATGACCTTTAGCGCTAAATGCTTGTGCCATTGCAGCGCCAATACCTGAAGATGCGCCAGTAATTACGATAAGTTGTTTCATATAAACCTCAGTAAAGATGTATTACTCAACTCATGCAGCTGAATTGACTGTATTGAGTCGGCAATGTTAGTTAGTCATGTCGAATTGGGTGTAGTCTAACGCCAGGCTTATTGTTGATATATAATGTATAGCGAACATCATTGTTTACATATAGCTCCTAATGTAAGCTTGCCACTCTGTTTTCAGCCGAGCCGAGCCGATGAAATGTACAAAGACTTAAATCTAGCAGATGTTAGAGCATTTACAGTGATTGCCGAACAGGGCAGTTTTACCTTGGCGGCTGAAAAGCTTGGCTGTTCACGTTCGCACCTATCTAAGCAGTTGACTCAGTTAGAGACTTATCTCGGGGTGACCTTGATTACGCGCACGACAAGGGCGCAAAGGTTAACGGATCAAGGCGAGTTTTTTTATGAGCGCTGCCAGCATGCTCTCGATGTGATGGAGCAAGCCGTTGCAAAAACAGTAGATAATGCGCAAAACCTACAGGGTAATATCAATATTAACTGTGTTGGCGGCTATATTGGCGAGGAGATTGTCACCCGCATAGTGAATGACTTTATTAGTGCTCATCCCAATATCAGCATTAACCTAGACTTTAGCAGCCAACGTGTTGACCTAGTGTTAGATCATTTTGATTTAGTGTTTCGCATGGGGGAGTTAGAGGACTCTGGCCTAGTGGCTCGTAAACTCATGGACATCACTAACTGCACCTTAGCAGCGCCGGCATATCTTGAGCAAAGAGGCATCCCTGCTCATCCGAAAGCATTACATGAGCATAGTTGTATTATCGGCTCGATTAACCACTGGAGCTTTCAGCATAAAGCTGATGCGCAGCAAAAATCAGAGGTAGCGATCACCGGCAAGTTTCGCTGTAAAAATGGACGAGTGATGAAAAGTAGCGCATTAGCGGGACACGGGATTGTGCGCTTGCCTGAGCTGTATTGTATTGATGAGTTACAAAAAGGCGAGCTGGTTCATGTGTTTGACCAGTGGCTTATCCCAGCTACACCTTTGTATCTGTTATACAGTAAAGATAAGTTTCAACCAGCGCGATTAAGAGAGTTTATTACTTTTACTACTCAACATTTTCAGGACTATGTTTGAGTGTTGTTGCAGATAGCCTCACGTGTCGCTTCGACCACGGCAGAGGCGGAGATCATCAAATTTCGTTTGATAAAGGTCATGGTGCTTCGCCCATTGCTGTAATCAAGAGTTGAGCCAAGGGGCAAAGCGGCTGGCGCCCGCTCTTGATTTCATCAGAGTCAATCTCTTAGCGCCCCGGCGAAATAAGCCTTAAGCTTGCTCAAGCAGCTCTTCGACTCCGGTGACACCAAAGTACTGCACTGAGTGTTTGATGGCGACTTTTTTGGCTATTAGGTCCCCGTCTTTATAGATCTTAACGACTTTCTTGCCACCTCTATCATTGGTACTGTATTCATATTCATCGTTAAGGCGAAGCTCGTCGAACTGAGATTTCATGATTAGATGCATAGTCACCTCCGTCGCTGACAATTAATACGGCTCAAATTAGTATTGTCCTACTTATTTAGACGCCTATTGGTGCACAAAAGTTTCACTTATGGTTGTTGCTTAAGTTTCAATATAGGCGATCTATTTTGCTTTTGTCATGGCTTTATCATTGATTTTTTTGATGTTAGATAACGGATACATTGATGGTGAGTTTAGAAAGTATGTGAGCCTGTAAGCTAGCCTTGCGGAACCATTAGGGGGCACTGAGTTGTGCCCCTATAGTGGAATATGATTTATAGCATGAGTTTAGATCATCAGTTACAGCGTTTTTATAATGCGATCTAAGCCTTTTTTCGATAATGCCACTGCTTCAAGTGGTGTCAGCCCATCTGGATACTCTTCTTGCTCGACGACAAACCACTGGGTGCCACCAACAGCAATGTTGCTGTTGATCACCGCTGGCCAGTCAGTCATGTCTTCGCCAATAATTGCACGTTTTCCTGCTAAGGCTTCGGTGGCCACAAAGCTCTTTGGCAGCTTAGCTTTAAAGTGGGTTGTCTGAGTACGGTTTGGGTAACGGTTGATATAGAGCACCGGGCTTTTTTCGGCGTAAGCGACCCAACCGACATCCATTTGCATCACAAAGTCATCAGCAGTGTTACGCGCTATTTGATCCCAAAAAGTATGTTGTTGGTAGGCTTCAAACTCTTCATCATGGTTGTGGTAACCAAAGCGTAATCCTTCAGCTTTTAGTTGCTCGTTTAGCTTATTAAGATCGCTGACCAGTTCATTGATTTTATCTGGATCATTAGCGCGCTCATCCCAAGGCACAATCACACTATCAACTCCTAAGGTTTTGTAAAATGCCACTGACTGAGCGAAGTTATCTGCATCAAAATGCTTAAAACGTACGTGAGCGCCACTGGCTTGCAGGCCAACGCTGGCTAAGTACTCTTTCAGCCCTTGTGGGTCGTCAGCGTAAGGGCCGAAGTCTCCGGCAAATTCAACACCGCTAAAGCCCATGGCGGCAATGCGGGTTATGGTTTGCTTAAAGTCAGCTTTAAGATCATCTTTAACAGAGTAAAGCTGCACGCTAATTTGCGGTAAGTTAGTGGCTGCTTCAACCTTGGCGGCAGAGGCGCTTGGTACTGGTTTGGCTGCTGTCACGGTTACAGTCTCCTGCGGCGTTGAGTCGGTACAAGCAATCACCATAAGCGAAAGTGCAATAAGGCTGATATTAGAGAGTCTATTCATTATAAAATCCATGCTTTTAATTGTATTAAAGTCGGCTTATTTAAAACTAATTAGCTTAAAGTCTTTTCTGTTGTAGCTCTTTGGCGGCGTAATCAACAGCTCTTGCGGTAAGCGCCATAAATGTCAGGCTGGGGTTCTGCACTGCCGATGAGCAGAAACTTGAACCATCAGTGACAAAAAGGTTGGGTACGTCGTGGCTTTGGTTATAACCATTTAAATATGAGGTTTTTGGATCGCGCCCCATTCTTGCGGTGCCAACTTCATGGATTGCCAGTCCTGGCGCTTCGTTGGTCACTTCAGTGTTGATATTGGTTAAGCCTGCCGCCGTAAGCATTATCTCTACTTGATTGGCTGCATCATGCATCATGGCTCGTTCATTCTCAGAGAACTGACAATTGATATTGAGCTGAGGGATGCCCCATTTATCTTTTAAGTTTGTGTGCAGGCTAACGTGGTTTTCATAGCGTGGCAGCATCTCCCCTTGGGCCCATAAACCAAACTTCCATTTACCTGGGCGCCTTAGTTTGTTTTTAAAATCCACGCCAATACCATCACTACGCTGCATACTTTTCCAGTCTTCTCGGTAAGCACGCCCAGAGAGTGCGTAGCCCCGCAGGAAACTGCGTTTGTTATCTGGCTTATAGTTAAAATTGGGCATGTAAACACCGGTAGGACGGCGACCGGAATAGAACTCATCATCAAACCCGGCCAAGTCGCCAGTGCCGCCAGCATTGTAATTATGATCCATTAAATAGTGACCGAGTACTCCTGAGCTATTACCAATACCGTTAGGGAAACGCTTAGAGGTGGAGTTGAGCAAGATCTGAGTTGAGCCTAACGTTGAAGCACAGACAAATACCACTTTAGCGAAGTACTCTCGCTGGCTAAGGTCATCGTTATCAATGACTCTGACCCCTTTCACTCGATTACTGCTTTCGTCATAAATCAGGCTGTGAACTACGCTATTGGCAGCGATATGCAAGTTGTTAGTTGCTGCAGCTGCGGGCAGGGTTGAGCTTTGTGTTGAGAAGTATGCACCAAAAGAACAACCCGCTTGGCACTCGTTACGTGCCTTACACTGCATCCGCCCTTGAGACACCTGCAGCTCGGTTGGCTCGGTTAAATGAGCGGCGCGGCCAATAATCATTGGGCGTTCTGGGTAGAGCGCTGCAAACTGCTTTTGTAGTGCTTTTTCGGGAGCATTGAGCTCGAATGGCGGCAAAAACTCGCTATCTGGCAGGTTGGGTAGATTTTCTTTACTACCACTAATACCAGCGTGACGTTCTACATGGGAGTACCAATCAGCAATATCTGCATAGCGAATAGGCCAGTCATTACCGTGACCATCAGCTTTATTGGCGATAAAATCATAAGGTCCCCAACGATAAGATTGTCGATGCCAAAGTAGCGATTTACCGCCTAATTGGTTAGCTCTAATCCAGCTAAATTGAGTGCCTTTAGCTGTGGTGTAAGGCAGGTCTTTATCGTTACCAAAAAAGTGCTTGGTGGCATCTTTAAAGGCATAGCACTGCTTTTGGATTTTATGTTGCTCGTTCACAAGCAAGTTGTCGACGCGAGTGCGTAATGGTTGCTGCCATGGCGGAATATTCTCGCCAATATAATCTTTCCGGTGCTCGACAATACGGCCACGTTCTATCATTAAGGTTTTAAAGCCGCGTTCGGTAAACTCTTTAGCAGCCCAACCACCAGAGATCCCAGAGCCTATCACGATAGCATCAAAGACAGTGTCGCTGTTCTTAATATAATATTCGTCTTTTTTGTTGTTCATCTTGTCTATCTCGCTGTGCTTTTTCTTAACAGAATATGGCGGCAAACATATCTAGTAAAACAAGCCTTGAGAGCCCCAGTTACTGTCATCTTCACCTAATGCCACAGTGCCCTTATACCCGTTGGGAATAGGGTCAAAACGCAGCTCTTTCGTCGCGCCAATCTCAGAGGTGTAATAACCAAAACAGATTAAGCTTTTTAGAAATTTAAAGTCGTTAGTCTGTGATTTATTAAAGGGAGATTGCCCGGTGTCGATGGCATTAAGTAAATGAACTTGCTGCATGTCGCTCAACGCCGTAAACATCAGTTGATGTTGATTTTTTGCTGCACTGTTGAGGTTATTAAGCGTAGCAATGACTCGCTGCTGTTCTCGCGCTTCATAGCAATGGGTTAACTGGTTATCGATAAAACCATGACAGTCGACATCTGCTGCACTTGGTGTGTTGGTGCGCGGTAATATTTGGCGGCACACTTGCGCTAATTGCTCAAGTTGCAAAGCTGTTAGGAGCTGGCCTTTTCCCTGAATACCGCCGGGCACTATTTCGTAAGCCTGTGCCACCGATAAACCATTGCCAAAGATAAACTGACCCGCGGCAAAGCTGCCAACGAGGGCGCTGAGGCCTTTTAGAAAGCGGCGTCGTTGCAGTTGTTCGTTCGAGTCTGTTTCATTATGCGGCATAGTCTTCACCATGATTGGTTTGCGGCTCACTTTTTGCTGGGAGTGCTGATTTTGCGTTTTGCTTTCTCATATAAATAAGCAACAAACTAAATGCGATGACTAATAACACTGGAAATATGGATAAACTTGCTAATACTGATTGCCCAGCAGCAAGCTCGGGGTTACTGCTTAACTGTGATGCATTTTCTCTCGCGGTATCTATCCAGCTGCCGATGATGGGGTTCCAAATGCTAACGCCGAACATACCAATGCCACCCATAACCGCCAAGCCGAGTGCACCGGTTTGCGGCATTTTTTCAGCGACAAAACCTAGCATAGTAGGCCAAAAGTAAGTCACACCCAGGGCGAACAGTATCGCTGCTACGTATACGTAGCCGCCAGTTGCCCAGCTCATGCTGTAAATGCCTAAGCTTGCCACTATTGCCGACCCTAGCAGCAATCCAACAGGGTTGAGGGTGGTAACTAGGAATGCAGAAAAGTATCGCCCTAGCGCCATAATGCCAGTAATGAGCGCCATGATTAGCATAGGCGAAGCACCGGAGGCGCCGAGTATTCTCTCTATCCATTGCTGAGTACCAAGCTCTGTGGTTGCTGTGAGCGTCATGCATATTGCCATGAAGATAAATAGTGGTGAAATTAGCGCTGCAACATTACGGCGAGTAGACTCTTGCTGGTCGAGGACCGGCGGGAATGGCTGTCTAAAAGTGAGCACGCCGTAAACCAGCGTTGGCACCAGCATAATCGCTATTTGTGTTTGCCAGCCAAAGCCAAGCTGAGTTAACAGCTGTGATGCAAGTGCGCCTATCACTATCCCGCCTGGAAACCACACATGGAAGCGGTTAAGCATGATGGTTTTCTTATTAGGGTAAGCGGCAGCGATAAGTGGGTTACAGCCCGCTTCGACTGCACCATTGGCAAAACCTATAAAGAAAGTGGAGATCAGTAAACCATAAAAGCCCTCAGCAGAGAGAGTGAGTAGCAGCCCTAATAAGTGACAAGAGAAGGCAATGATAAGCAGTTTTTTGGCTCCGAGTGAGTTGTAGACCAATCCGCCAAATAGCGTTGCTACTGGGAAGCCTAAAAACGCCATAGCATTCACCCAACCAAGTTGGTTGTCACTGAGGGCGAACTCGCTGCTGAGCTGAGTTAAAATGCCAGCCCTAATTGCAAATGTCATCGCGGTAACAGTCAGTGCGATACAGCAGATCCTAAATAGCATCGAGGATTGCCTGTGGGTATTCATCATTGCTCATGTCCTTATGGTTAAAGCCCAAGTAGCTTTTGATTAAATGTGAGATTGGTTTCAACCGCGGCAAAGTCGTCAAACTGTTTGTCGGTTGGCCTTATTAGTTGCTGCTCGATATATTTAGCACCTTCACTGGCACCCTCTTCAGGGTGTTTCAAGCAGCACTCCCACTCGAGCACTGCCCAGCCTTGGTAGCCATATTGGGTGAGCTTGCTAAAGATGGCTTTAAAGTCGATTTGACCATCACCCAACGAGCGGAATCGTCCGGGGCGCTCCTGCCATGATTGATAGCCACCATATACTCCAGAGCGTCCATTGGGGTTGAACTCAGCATCCTTGACGTGGAATGCTTTGATGCGTTCATGGTAGATATCGATAAAAGCCAGATAGTCTAGCTGCTGTAGTACAAAGTGACTCGGGTCGTACAAAATATTGGCGCGTGGATGAAAGTCTACTTCGGCCAGAAAGCGCTCGAAGCTGGCGCCATCATGCAGGTCTTCACCTGGGTGCAGCTCAAAACAGACATCGACACCCGCGGTATCAAATGCATCTAAAATCGGTCGCCAACGTGCGGCTAGCTCTTTAAAACCAAGCTCAACTAATCCTGAAGGTCGCTGCGGCCACGGGTAAATGGTTTGCCACAGCAGGGCGCCAGAGAAAGTTGCATGTGCTTTAAGGCCTAGGCGCTGGCTGGCAATGGCGGCATGCTTTAGTTGAGAAATCGCCCATTGGGTTCGCTCTGCTGGGTTATCTCTATATTGCGGCGGTGCAAAGCTGTCAAACATAGCGTCGTATGCTGGATGGACTGCTACGAGTTGGCCTTGCAGATGGGTCGACAGTTCGGTGATAGCAAGACCGTGGCTAGCCACAATTTGAGTGATGCTGTCGCAATAATGTTGACTGCTGGCCGCTTGCTCGAGATCAAACAGCTTAGGGTCGGTAGGCAGCTGGATGCCCTTAAAGCCTTTATCCGCAGCCCACTGACATAACGAGTCTAGTGAGTTGTAAGGGGCGTTATCAGCCATAAATTGTGCCAGAAAAATCGCAGGGCCTTTAATCTGCTGCATTAGCACTGCACTCCAAGCTCAGTGTTTGCTAGCTTGTGCCATTTAGCTTCCCCTTGGCTGGCAGACACAACACCTTCAATAAAGGCCATTCCCGTTATAGCGGCATCAATGCCAGGGAGATCAAGACTAAAAGCGCTTTCAGGAAGATTGTCGAGTCTGGCATTTAATTTCGCGGCAAACTGCTTATAAATATTGGCAAAGGCTTCAATATAACCTTCTGGATGGCCCGCTGGAGTGCGGGTACATGCAGCTGCAAGCGGACTGATCGCGCCGACACCGGTGCGGATCACTGAGGTGGCGTCGGGACGTTTTATGATAAGGCTGTTTGGCTCCATTTGTGACCATTCAAGACTGGCTTTATCACCGTAAATTCGCAGTGTAAGGCGGTTCTCTTCACCTATCGCTATTTGACTGCTAAGCAACACACCATGAGCACCGGAGTTAAAGTTAAGCATGATACTGGCATCATCATCGAGAACGCGGCCCTCGACATTGCTGCTTAAGTTTGCGCATACCTGCTCAATAGACAAACCACTGACATACTCAGCAAGATTGGCGGCGTGCACGCCGATATCACCAACGCAGCAGCTTATACCTGATTGCTGTGGATCTAAGCGCCAAGCAGCCTGTTTACTGTCTTCGTCATCTTGAGACGATAACCAGCCTTGGGAGTATTCCACCAATACTTTGCGAATGGTACCAAGCTCGCCACTGGCGATGCGGTGTTTAGCTTCCTTAACCATAGGGTAGCCGTTGTAGGTATGGGTCAAGCCATAAAGCAGATCACTACTTAGTAGTTGTTGTTTTAATGCGACTGCTTGAGCAAGGTTTATGGTTGCGGGTTTATCGCTAATGACATGGAAGCCATACTCCAATGCCATTTTGGCTACAGGGTAATGCAAGTGGTTTGGAGTGACGATTACCACGACATCCATGCGAACACTTTCATCGAGTTTGGACTCTTCAATAAACATCTGCTCATAACTGGCGTAGCAACGTTCATGTGCTAGATAGAGATTTTTACCAGAGACTAACGATTTAAATGGGTCGGCACTGAAGGCGCCACAAACTAGCTCAAACTGTCCATCAAGCTGAGCGGCCATTCTGTGGATCTCTCCAATAAAGGCCCCTTGGCCTCCGCCGACCATTCCCATTCTAATTTTGCGCATGTTTAAATTTAACCTTACTGCAGTGATTAACTTATGTTATCTAAGTGTTACTAATAGGGTTATTATGATTTCGGTTTATTATATGACAAAATCGGCGTGGTATATTTTATACCTTTTGTAAGTCTTTGTTCAGTTACTATAAAATATTGGAATAAGTGGAGATGCTTGTGCATCAGCGGAATAAGTGGCCAAACGAGTTAAATCAAATACTTTTACTAAGGCAGCTGGTGGAAGCCTTCGATCTCATGCCCGATATACTGTTTTGGGTGAAGGATTCAGATAGCCGGTTTATCTACGCTAATCAGTATTTTCTTGAGCATGTAGGTGTGCAGACACTGGCGCAGATCTATCACTGTAATGATTTTGATTTTTCTGAGCCGCATATTGCCCGGCAATTTATTAACGATGATCAAAAGGTAATGCGAGGTAATCGGGTTAACGATCGATTGGAGATGAATTGTCTTAAAGGGCAGGAGGTTGCGTGGTTTATTACTTCTAAACGGCCAATTATAAATGATACAGGTGAGGTGGTTGGTTCCTATGGTATCTCACGACATTTGCAGAAAACCTCTCTGACCCTAAGCAGCATGGATGCCCTGAAAGTTCCGGTCGCATTTATTAAAGAGAACTATATGCAACCGATTACTTTAACTGAGCTAGCACAGACAGCACATCTTTCTATTAGCGCCCTAGAGCGACGATTTACTAAGCATTTAGGGCAAACACCGAAACAGTTTATCAATGAGGTGAGGCTAGAAAGCGCGCGTCGATTGCTGATTGAGACTAATGAAAGTATTGCGAATATTGCCCAAGAAACAGGCTTTAATGACCATAGCTATTTTAGTCGCCAGTTTCAGCGCCTATTCGGCAAGAGTCCATCGCAGTTTAGGCGAGAGCATTGTACTCATTAGCCTGTTCAATAAATGGGTAAACGGCTTAGAACTTAGCGTTAGGTGACGCTAAAAAAGCAAGTCAGAGTATGAGTTTTAAGGTTCTGATATATCGTAGTTATATGCGTTTTATCGTCACTTTTCTTCATCATTCTGCAAGCCTATTAAACCACATTGACCTGAGTTAATATTGGCTGGTAATAAAAATGTGTCTTTAACGTTAAAATTTATCCCTTAGTTGTTATTTTTGGCTTAGAATAACTCTAATAAGAAAAAACAATTTAAGACCTTTTTTCGATTTGGGCCGTATTGGTGTTAAAGCGTTAAGGAAATAAAAAGGGCGGAATGGATGAAACTACGTAAATTAGCGCTACTGTGTACCTTGATCCCCAGTTTTTTTGCCTACTCAGGCCAAGAATATTATGAAGCACGTAGTGATGCTATGGGCGGTGCAGGTGTTGCGGCATCGAACCATGAAGGCGCTGCATTCGTAAACCCCGCTCTACTTGGAATAAATGTCCATAAAGATAACTCTGCTGTATTGCTTATGCCTGTTTTAGGTGTTGATATGGCAGATAGCGACAACATGATCGACAAGTTCGATTCGCTTATTGATTCCTATGACGGACTGGCTGCATCGATTGATGCTGGAAATAGTGCCGATATCGATGTTTACCGAGATGAATTGATTCTGGACTTAGAGTCTCTAAAGGGAACATCGGCATATGCCAGTGCTGGTCTTGGGTTTAGCGTCGCCATTCCTCATCAAAGAATGCCGATAGCCATCTTTTATAAGAGTTATGTAAATGCTGTAGGGGCTGCCAATATTGCTCAAGCAGATATTGATGCACTTGCGGCTCTCGATCCGGTTAATCCACCCAAAGTGACAGATCTGCTTTCTGAAGGGCAAGTGATCGGTGGTGCGGTTTCAGATTTAGGTGTTGCATTAAGCTTTCCACTATCTATCGTTAATATGCCGATTTCTGTCGGTATCTCGCCAAAGTTCCAACGCATCGATACCTATAATTACATTGCTAATGCCAACAACTTCTCGGCCAGTGACTTTGATGACGTTGAATATCGTAATGATGAAACTAATTTCAATGTCGATGTTGGTTTCGCTATTGAGCCCATTAACGGCTTAGTATTTGGTTTATCGGGGCGTAACCTTATCAGCCAAGATGTGGAAACGAACGAAGTTGAAGGTAACAAGTTTACTTACAGAGTGGAGCCATTAGTCACAGCTGGTGTTGCATATGGCTGGAGAAGACTAACCGTCACTACTGACGTCGACTTGGTTGAGAATAAGAAGTTTAAAGAGCTGGATGGGACTCAGTATTGGCGCGTAGGCGGTGAGGTCAGAGCATTCGATTGGATGTCGCTACGACTGGGTTACCGTCATGATATGAAAGACTCTACTGCTAACATTTACTCTATTGGTTCTGGTTTTACCATTGGTGAATCTTTCTTCTTAGACTTTACTGGTATGTTTGGCAATGATGAAGCATTAGGTGGGGTATTGCAGACCTCTTATCATTTCTAAAATTGAGGCCGTTATCGGTAATGAGCCTATTTTGACAAACAAAGTCGTTTGCTCATTAACTTAACTCAATAATAGACTTAATCGTCAAAATCACAGCACTTAAACTACACAAGACCAGAGTGAAAGCTCTGGTTTTTTGTTTATCAACTTTGCCTACCAGTCTCCCTGCCACTACATAGCCGAGTATAACTGACGGCAGTAACATCAAAGAAACCCATAAATGTTCAAGCTTTAATAATCCAGCGAACCCTAGAATAGTTAAGGCGATCATCGAACTGAAAATAAAGAATGCTGATAGTGCCGCTCTAAATTGAGCAGCATCTTTACCCGCAAGTAATATCGCCAGTGGCGGTCCACCAATGGCGGCTATATTGCCAAATACACCGGACAAGATCCCTGCCATAAACAATGTAAAACGATTAACAGGCAGACTAAACTTGAGCAGGCTTAAGCCAACCGCCAAGGCGACAATAAAGGCTATAGCAAGCCCGAGAACCGCTTGGGGTGCGGTTAGAATAAGCATTGCACCTAAGATCCCACCAGGAATACGCCCGAGTAACGCATATTGCAGTCCATTGAACTCAAGTTGTCCCCTTTCTCTAAACAGCGTTAATGCAGCGATTGAAAAACCCATCAAAATCACTGGGGCTGGCACAAGAGAGGGCTCGACAATGTAAAGTAGTGGGCTGGCGACCACGGCTAAGCCAAAGCCAATTAAGCTTTGAGTTAATGCACCACAAAATATGATCAGTGAAGCGAGGAGCAGTGTGCTTGGATCTAACATCTATTTAGCCCTGTAATGGCTTTAAAACTCACTCAACGAGGCGCAGAGCGAGTAGGAGTGCAATCTTCAGTTAAGGCAACTCGTGTAGACTAGATTGCAATGACAACCTTGTGAATTAAGGTATACCCGTTCTACTTGA
>NZ_JBFRMK010000205.1:4594-4793 GCF_041470405.1 Shewanella sp. 10N.286.45.A1 | reverse complement strand
TGTCTTCTTCAATGGTGTTGCTGTCATTAACTAATTGGCTTGGATCATCGACAGGGGTCACTTCAATAGTGAGTGTTGCTGTAGAGCCTGTGTTAGTGGTGTAGGTGATGACAGGAACATTGCCGTTCCAGTTTTCATTCGGTGTGAACGTATAACTGCCGTCTTCATTGATAACGACGTTACCACCATCAAGCTCTAC
>NZ_JBFRMK010000205.1:0-3771 GCF_041470405.1 Shewanella sp. 10N.286.45.A1 | reverse complement strand
CATCAACTTCAAAGCTAACTACCACTAGGTCATTATCTACATCGCTATCGTTGTTGAGAACGTTACCCGTGGCAACGCTGTCTTCTTCAATGGTGTTGCTGTCATTAACTAATTGGCTTGGATCATCGACAGGGGTCACTTCAATAGTGAGTGTTGCTGTAGAGCCTGTGTTAGTGGTGTAGGTGATGACAGGAACATTGCCGTTCCAGTTTTCATTCGGTGTGAACGTATAACTGCCGTCTTCATTGATAACGAGGTTGCCACCTTCAAGTTCGACTGTGGTACCTGCTGCAACAGTTTGGCCGTCGACTTCAAAGCTTACCACTGTAAGCTGGTCATCTAGATCGCTATCGTTATCGAGAACGTTGCCAGTTGCAATAGTATCTTCGGCTATTGTTTGGCTGTCATTTTGAAGAACCGTTTCTAAGTCATAGTTCTCGGTCGTGGTACCTTCAGCTCTTTCTCCATTATTACCAAACCCGTAAACAATGGCGTCAACAACGGTGTCGGCATCTAGAAGAAGCTCAGAGCCCGAAACAGTAATAGAGAATGTGCCGTCAGCATTCATTAACGTTTGATAATTGGTGCCATTGATGGTGACAACTACAATACCAATAGTGATAGCTGCATCAGCAGTAACCGTTCCTGTAACAATGATGGACTGTTGCCCTTCCTCATTAGTCACTAGGTTATCGCCAGTTATTGGATCTAAATCGATTGCGATATCAGCATTAATCGGACTGTCATTGTCGAATATGCGCAAGGTGCCTTGAGAGTCAGCAAGAGCCGCATTGATCGGATCGGTCAGGTTTATTAACGCAAATTCAGGGCTACCTTCGACGATAAGATCATCAACGATAGGAACAGTAATATAAGCTGTAGTTTGCCCTGGTAAGAATGTTACTGTGCCTGATACATTAATAAAGTCTTCCCCAAACAGTGCAGAAAGCTCTTCGCTTGAATAGTTTACGGTAATGGTTTCTGTGCTGGCTTCACTCAGACTCAGAGTGAATACCGCATTCTCCATTCCTTCTACGGCAATAGCGTAATCAATATTGATTAATGGCAGATCGCCTGCTGGGCTGTCATTGTCAAAAATTGCGAATTGTAGTGTCTCGTCGTAGACATTTTCACCAGTAACAACAGCTCTAAAATACTCTGTAGGCTCAATCTGCGCATCATCAAAAATAGGCACACGAATTAATACACTTGAGTCGCCAGCCCCTAAGGTGAAACCGAATACAGGGCGAGGAATACTGCCGCTGTAATCGATCGAAGTCACAGTCATTGACTGCCACGTTATACCACCATCGTTGGAGTATTGAATGGGAACAATATAATCATCAGCATATTCCGCAATGGGTATACCGAACTGTTCACTCAATAACTCGCTGGTAAAGGTGATCTCAAGAGCGGAATCCTCATCAAATACCAGCTCACTGTTTAAAGTGAATTGGTTGAATCCATCGTGCTCGAAAACGTCAGGAATATCGGCTGATACATGTGATTTATACTGATCTTGTGTTTGGGATGTTATATCTCTAAATGCGGTCCAATCTTCGACACGATAATCTAAAGTGAGTCCTTCAAGATCATACTGGTTGATACCTTCATTAAGGATAATGGCGTAGTTACCATCGCCTAAATCCACCAACGTACCAATATCTTGGAATTCTGCGCTTAACTGTACATTTTTAACGACAAGGTTTTCAGTGATAACTTGCTGGCCTGTAGCGCCGGCGAGTAAATCGTCTGCTGAAAATGTAATACGTCCATCGAGTTCGTTGTAGTTGTAGGTAACAAGACCACCGGGAACATCAAGAATATCCACCTGTCTTTCATCTGCGGCATCAGGAGCGCGATCTCCCGCTAAATCATCAATAGTGTCAGCAACATGAGCCATGGCCAAGCTTTCAAATATGTTTTGCTCATCAGGTGAACGTTCACTATCTCTAGTAAATTCAATACCTAGCTGGGCAAGAACTAACGACAACATCTCTTTACCAGCTGTTGCAATATTCAGTGGCTCGCCAGTGGTCGGGTCTATATAGCCTGAGAGTGCTTGGTGTATGGCAAGTACGATATTAATATTAGTCGCGTAACTAGCATCTAGATTTAAAGAATCGCTGTTTGTTTGTAACAGACCGTCATTGTTACCATCAGACAGATCGCTATCCAATGCTTGCAGGAATATCGCCATATTCTCTACATAGTTTAAGTTGCTGTCAGATAAAGAGGTACCGGCAATATCTTGTAAAAATAGGATAGTACCTTGAATCGCATCAGCACTAAATGTCGCGATGGTGACATCACCCACGCTAAAGGTGATTGTGTCGCCAGGTTGGTAAGCAAAAGAGCCTGGAGCTCCCATATCCCCTGTAAATCCAGAAAACCCTGATGAGGTAGTGTATGCAACGCCATTGACAAAGCTATCAGTAAACTGTGCGGTCAAAAAGTTGTTTTCTTCACCCGTACTTTGGGTTTGATTATTGATTGCAAGGCTGGTTATTTGAGCATCATTATTCTGGCCAGTAGTATCGAACCCTGAGCTAGCTATGGTTTCTGCGCCGCCTCTGGCGATAGAGATATGTCCTGACGTTCCTTCGCTTCCTGTTTGATTGCCTGCTGCTGTATCAGGGCCTTCAGTTGGATCTTCCCCTGCCGCAATAAGGGCTTGGATCTCTTCTATTTCACTAAGAACTTCTTGGTTAGCATCAGAGGAGGGCGTGGTTGCAGAAGGAATTGCTTCACTATTAGAAGAGATGATGGAGCCGTCTTCAAGACGAAGCTCTACAAAGCTACTGTCACTGACAGATAAGTTAGTTCCAGCTGGAATGAAATCGCCATTGATTAGATTTTTAATACTACCGTCAATTTCTGCAGTAACAGCTCCTGTTACGCTTTGAATATGGCCTGCTTGTGTTGTAACTATCGACTTCATCGTCTTGCTCCTTGCCGCGACGCACCCTCGTTTGAAGTGTAGCCCACGCGTTATTTTCTTAACTTATCATTAACCGATAATATAGGAGATACAGATGGTGGTCAATTTTTTGACGCTTTGCTGTTTATGAATTTTGTGCGAATTGGCTTAATTAACCTAAACTCGGGATAAAAATTGAACTTACAGCCCTCTTTGTGATCACTCTTTCGACCCAAATTAGTCAATCACGCAGAGGGCATGTGGACAATTTAGTGGATATATTTTGTGATGTCGATGATTTTTGTGCTGCCTTTATTTCGCAATGGGAACAGCAATCCTTAACTGATGGCACCCGTAAACGTAGACGTGCTAGCAAAATGACTATGAGTGAAATAATGACTATTATCATCGCCTTCCATACGTCTCATCATCGTGACTTTAAAAATTTCTATAGCGGATATTTAGCTCGATTCTTCAAATCTGATTTCCCTAACCTACTTAGCTACACCCGTTTTTTAGAACTCATGCCTAATGCCTTCGTCCCACTTTGCAGCTACTTTTCCTCACTTAAAAGCGAGCCTACAGGAATAGAGTTCATTGATTCGACTAGTATCAAGGTTTGTCATAATTGACGAATACCCAGGCATAAAATCCTATCAGGCCTTGCCAGTAGAGGAAAAGAAACAATGGGTTGGTTCTATGGGTTTAAGCTTCACCTTATACCAATCAGTATAAGAAGTTGATCTACTCAGAGCGTTTTTGGCAGGCTAATTCAAAGTGAGTAATGACATAATGGTTATTCCCTTATGAGTTTATTCAACGTAGAAGTAGCAAGCCCAAAACACTCCTAC
>NZ_JBFRMK010000204.1:0-262 GCF_041470405.1 Shewanella sp. 10N.286.45.A1 | reverse complement strand
TATGGTTTCCAGACAAATTCTTACTGGTTAATTATTCGTCTGACGGTATTGTTTCCTCACTGCACTGCTCATGTACTAAAGTACACTCCGCGGCTCGCTCGTCACGGCTTTGTCAGCCAAACAATTACCTGCGTAATTAACCAAATAACTAAATTTGAAAAGCTGTTACTCGCTGTCGCAAGTAAATATTAAATTATTGAGTTAAACACACATTAAGTGCTTATTCTAATTCTGGTTTCTGTCGAAACATCAGTCTCATACA
>NZ_JBFRMK010000203.1:0-15600 GCF_041470405.1 Shewanella sp. 10N.286.45.A1 | reverse complement strand
TAAATGATCGGCATTAGACCTAAGTCTCTGTTTTATATTTGCTGAAGTTATGGCTACTTAGTCATGCGCTTGTACTTTAAACGGTGCGGCTCAACAACATCTGTACCCAAGGTATCTTTTAGCCAAGTCGAGTATTCGGTGTAGTTACCTTCATAGAAGTTAACCTTACCTTCGTCGCGGTAATCAAGAATGTGCGTCGCAATTCTATCTAAGAACCAACGGTCATGGGAAATAACCATGGCACAACCAGGGAACTCTAATAACGCTTCCTCAAGTGCACGCAAGGTTTCAACATCTAAATCGTTGGTTGGTTCATCGAGTAGTAATACGTTGCCACCAGCTTGTAATAACTTAGCCAAATGCACACGATTGCGCTCACCGCCCGATAGAGTACCGATAATTTTTTGCTGATCGCCACCACGGAAATTAAAGCGGCCAACATAGGCACGACTTGGAATCTCAGTGTTGTTGATACGCATAATATCTTGGCCGTCGGAGATCTCTTGCCATACCGTATTTTTATCGTTCATTGAGTCGCGGAACTGCTCAACTGAAGCGATCTGTACTGACTCGCCGAGCTCTACACTGCCGCTATCAGGTTGCTCAGTACCTGAAATCATCTTGAATAAAGTGGACTTACCCGCACCGTTGGCACCGATAATACCGACAATTGCACCTTTAGGGACTGAAAAGCTTAAATCATCAATCAGTACTCGGTCGCCGTATGATTTAGTCAGGTTATTTATCTCAATAACTTTGTCACCTAAACGTGGCCCTGGTGGAATAAATAGCTCGTTGGTTTCGTTACGCTTTTGGTAATCGTTGGTATTAAGCTCTTCAAAGCGAGCCATACGTGCCTTACCTTTAGATTGGCGCCCTTTCGATCCTTGGCGTACCCACTCTAGCTCTTTCGCAATGGTTTTTTGACGAGCGCTTTGAGTGGCAGACTCTTGTTGTAAACGCGCATCTTTTTGCTCTAACCAAGACGAGTAGTTACCTTCCCACGGGATCCCTTCGCCGCGATCGAGTTCTAAAATCCAACCGGCGGCATTATCAAGGAAATATCTATCGTGGGTAATTGCCACAACAGTGCCGGTATAGTCTTGTAAAAAACGTTCTAACCAAGCGACAGATTCTGCATCTAAGTGGTTGGTTGGTTCATCGAGTAGCAACATGTCTGGCTTTTCAAGTAATAAGCGACAAATTGCGACTCGGCGTCTTTCACCACCAGATAGCACTTCAATTTTTTCATCCCAATCTGGGAGTCGAAGTGCATTGGCTGCACGTTCTAATACCACATCAAGGTTATGTGCATCTTGCGACTGGATAATCGCTTCTAGTTGGCCTTGTTCTTTTGCTAACGCATCGAAATCAGCATCTGGTTCAGCGTAAAGTGCATAAACCTCATCTAAGCGTACTAATGTGTTTTTAGCATCAGAAACCGCTTCTTCAATTGCTTCGCGTACTGTTTGGGTCGGATCCAGTTTAGGTTCTTGTGGTAAGTAACCAATTTTAAGATCTTGCATTGGTCTAGCTTCACCTTCGATTTCGGTATCGAGGCCGGCCATAATGCGAAGTAGAGTTGATTTACCTGAACCGTTTAAGCCCAAGACACCAATTTTGGCACCTGGGAAAAAGCTTAAGGAGATATCTTTTAGAATTTGCTTTTTAGGCGGAACAATCTTGCCCACTCTAAGCATGCTGTATACAAACTGAGCCATTTCATTTCTCTTTGACTGGGAATAGCGGTAATTCTACTCGAATAGTCACCGAACTTACAGCCGTTATCCTCCAAGAAAAATGAAAATAACGAGAGCCCAATACTTGTTGATTGAGAGTGTAAAGTGGATTAAGCACGGGCTCTCGAATAGAGGCTAAATCAAGGCACTTAGATTTAGGTTGGGGACTTTAATTACAATGCGATATCAGTTTTGTAATGCACAGCACTGTTGAATACCTCTTTGATTGGAATAAGGAGCAATAGTGATAAAGCTAGGAAGCTGGCAGGAAGAGGGTTAACTGTTAGCTAGTTTAATGGTTGATGAATTAAATGAGGTTTGAATTAAGCGAAGGAGCTGTTATTTAATTTAAAGTATATGTAACATAATGGTTACATTCGCTGTGGTGTGATGAGACCTACTATACCGTAGTGATTTTAAAATTATAAAGTTTGCGCTACATATCGCATGTGAACGATATGAGTTGGCTATTTCAGATACTCAACCTGCCGACACCGTATCAATACCTCCTCAGTTAGTTGAAAAGGATTGGTGGGGCGCACTTGCGGAAATAACCACGGTATTGGTTATTGGAGAGGTGCTCTATCAATCTGGTGAAGAGAGCATGAAGGAAGATTTTGACTATGAGATCGAGGGAAATGCTGGACGGTATTTTGTTGACCGTATCATCACTACCGAAACTTGGAAGTTAGATGATAACGAAATTGGTATGAATTGGGGCCATGCTTATGCTGGTGCGCTATACCACCAAGCTTTTCGTAACTATAACTTCAACTATTACGAGTCTATGCTTGGTAATTTTATAGCATCTGGAATATGGGAAGTATTTGCTGAGTACAAAGAGGTTGTCAGCATTAATGACCAGATTGTGACTACATTTGGCGGTTCAGTATTGGGAGAAAGCTTTTTTCAATTGGGCGAGATGCTTGATACCAAAGAAGGCTGGGTGCCAGCAACTTTTGCTGCAGTGTTTAACCCTTCGCGCGCAATACGCGGTTGGTTTGGTTATAACAGCCCCAATCGTTTTGACAGGCAAAAAGCGCAAGATAGATTCGATATATACACTGGCGTGCTTCACTCAACAAAAGAGACTGAAGAGATTTCAACGACGACGATGTTACTCGGAGTCGATGCCAGTATTGATAGCATACAGGGCCAATATGACGCCCTTTCAGGAACCCCAAGTCAGGTTGAACTCAATATGGAGATGGGGATCTCTCAAGAAGGGATAGAAGATTGGCAGTTGTCCTCCTCACTTTTTCTAGGTGGTTATACGCAAGAGGTTGCCCCCGTCGCAGGTTCGCGTGAGTCATGGGGACATAGCTGGTTTGTTGGCCCCTCGATGGGGATAGAATATTCAAGTTTAGGTCAGGAAGATGAAGAGGACTTTTTTGCCGCGATAAATGTGATTGGTTTGTCGATTGGAAGTGAGTGGGAAAATGCCGATTTTGCTATTAGTATTCGCGGCGATATATTTGGTGATTTTAGTATGGTTAAGCCGTTTGCTGATGCTAGCTATCGTGCCGCAGGGGGACAGTTTTGGGGGACGAAGTCAGTACTATGGGAAAGGGGGTATGCTTATGGCTTGGGGCATACCGCAAAAGTCAAGTTTGAAGCCAGTTACAGAGAGTTACTCTTAGGGTTAAAAGTGACCTCGCAACGTTGGGACTCGATTGATGATAAAGAGTTTAACCGTAGCAGTGATTGGAACCCAAATAAGAGCGATTTAGATTTCAAGGATGCACGGGATCGTTATGAGGTTTACTTAGGTGTTCCTATTACGAAAAACTTTGATCTCAGTGTGCATTACGAACGCATTGACCGCACTGGTAAGCTGGTCGGTATTGATAATTCGTCTATTTCGTTTCGAAATGATGATAGTGAAAATCGCACGAGTTTGAAGCTTGCTTATAAATACTAAATATAGCCGTGCTACTTGGATATTAACTGGCGAATAACGGGCTCTTTGCAAGCATACTGAAATGAATTAACAGGTATTAATCGGCTAATTTTTAGAACAGAGTTTTCTGTGATTACACCGCAAGGTAATGAATAGATAGAGTAAAGGTATTTTTGCTATGTAATACAATTGCTGACGCTGTTCATGTTTACTATTTTAGCCCCCTTAAACGCCTCTCACCTTTAAATGCAAGTAATTTCATGTTTCTAATGCTGGGATTGTGATCAATTGCGCTGTATCATACCGCGCAACCCTACTATAAGAATTTACAGCTGGAGTGAATAATGCTGAAAAAAGACATGAATATCGCGGATTACGATCCACAACTGTTTGCAGCGATTGAAGATGAAACTCGTCGTCAAGAAGAGCACATCGAACTTATTGCTTCAGAAAACTATACAAGTCCTCGCGTTATTGAAGCACAAGGTACTCAGCTTACTAACAAGTACGCAGAAGGTTACCCAGGCAAACGTTATTATGGCGGTTGTGAGCATGTTGATATCGTTGAAGAGTTAGCGATTTCACGCGCAAAAGAGTTGTTTGGTGCAACGTACGCAAACGTACAACCACACTCAGGCTCGCAAGCTAACGCAGCTGTATTCATGGCACTTCTACAAGGTGGTGATACGGTTCTAGGTATGAGCCTAGCTCATGGTGGCCATTTGACTCATGGTTCTCACGTTAGCTTTTCTGGCAAGTTATATAATGCTGTTCAGTACGGTATTGACGAATCAACCGGCAAAATTGATTACGCTGAAGTTGAGCGCTTAGCTGTTGAGCATAAGCCTAAAATGATTATTGCAGGTTTCAGTGCATACTCAGGTATCGTTGATTGGGGCAAGTTCCGTGAAATCGCAGATAAAGTAGGTGCTTACTTATTTGTCGATATGGCTCACGTTGCAGGTCTTGTTGCTGCAGGTATCTATCCAAATCCATTGCCGCATGCGCATGTTGTGACAACCACAACGCATAAGACATTAGCAGGCCCACGTGGCGGTTTGATCTTATCAGCCATTAATGACGAAGCTATTTACAAGAAGCTTAACTCTGCAGTATTCCCTGGTGGCCAAGGTGGTCCTTTAATGCATGTTATCGCTGCTAAAGCGGTTGCATTTAAAGAAGCACTTGACCCTGAATTCACCACTTATCAAGAGCAAGTTGTTGTTAATGCTAAAGCAATGGCACGCACTTTCATTGAGCGTGGCTATGATGTTGTTTCTGGTGGTACAGACAACCATCTGTTCTTGCTTGATTTAATCAGCAAAGATATTACCGGTAAAGATGCAGATGCTGCACTGGGTAACGCAAATATCACGGTTAACAAAAACTCAGTACCGAACGACCCACGCTCACCGTTTGTAACATCTGGTCTGCGTATTGGTTCTCCAGCCATTACTCGTCGTGGTTTTGGTGAGCAAGAATCTGTATTGCTGACTAATTGGATGTGTGATGTCCTTGATGACATTACCGATCTTGCAGTTAGCGAGCGAGTGAAAGCGCAGGTTCTTGAATTATGCGCTAAGTTCCCTGTTTACGGTTAACCTTAAGCGTTAAATCAGGTAAACTTTAATGGCCGCATTTATGCGGCCATTTTTGTTGGCATTTCAGCCAAATTTGATACCAGTATTTTGTTCCACTTATTAACTGACCGGAGGCCAGATGCATTGTCCATTTTGCAGCGCAACAGACACTAAAGTGATTGACTCGCGACTTGTCGCTGATGGTCATCAAGTACGTCGTCGTAGAGAGTGTGTACAGTGCCATGAGCGTTATACCACGTTTGAAGGCGCTGAACTTGTTATGCCGCGAGTGGTGAAGCAAGACGGAAGTCGACAGCCTTTCGATGAAGAAAAACTCCGTGGTGGCATGCTTAGAGCGGTAGAGAAAAGACCAGTGTCGATGGATCAGATCGAGCAGTCTTTAACTAAGATTAAATCGACACTACGGGGGACTGGCGAACGTGAAGTCAAATCAGAGATGATTGGTAACCTAATGATGGACCAATTGGTTAATCTCGATAAAGTAGCCTATATCCGTTTTGCATCGGTTTATCGTGCGTTTGAAGATGTGTCGGAGTTTGGTGAAGCTATCGCGAACTTACAGAAATAATCATATCTATTTATTCCCTAATTGATTAATCGGAACTCGCTACATTATGTGGTCAACTGAAGACAATCAAATGATGAGCCTAGCTATTGAATTAGCTCAAAAAGGACTCTATACCACCAGACCCAACCCATGTGTTGGCAGCGTCATTGTTAAAGATAGTGTGATTATCGGCGAGGGGTATCATATTCGCGCTGGTGGTCCCCACGCAGAAGTTTACGCCCTTAATATGGCCGGTGATGACGCCAAAGGCGCTACCGCCTACGTTACCCTTGAGCCCTGCAGTCATTACGGACGAACCCCACCTTGTGCTAAAGCATTAATTGATGCTGGAGTGAGCCGAGTTGTGGTGGCGGTTACTGATCCAAATCCGCAAGTTTCAGGTCGTGGTATCACCATGTTGCAAGAGGCTGGAATTGAGGTGGATGTTGGTTTACTAACCGATGCTGCTAAACAGGTTAATCTTGGTTTTTTAAAGCGTATGGAGCAAGGCTTACCTTGGGTAACCGTCAAGTTAGCTGCAAGCCTCGATGGTAAAACGGCGTTATCTAACGGCGAGTCAAAATGGATTACAGGCCCTGAATCTCGTAGAGATGTGCAGCGAATTCGTGCGAGACATTGCGCTTTGATCACTGGCGTAGAAACGGTCTTAGCTGATAACCCTAGTTTAAATGTCCGCCACAGTGAGTTGGGTTCTTTAGCAAATGAGATCGCACCAGCAGAAGTACACCAGCCTTTACGTGTAATATTAGATAGCAAAGCTAGACTGGGTACTACGTTGGATATGTTTAGTATTACTAGCCCAATATTGCTTGTTAGTACCTGTGACTATCCCGAATCGGTGAAGTCTGCATGGCCTGCCCATGTGAGCCACCAAGTGTTGCCTGCTACAGATAATCGAGTGGATCTTAAAGCTCTACTCTCTCTGTTAGGTAAAAGCTGTAATTCAGTGCTGGTGGAGGCTGGAGCGACGCTTGCTGGTGCGTTTGTAGCAAGTCATGCTGTCGATGAGATTATTTTATATCAAGCGATGAAGATACTAGGCGGTGGAGGTAGAGATCTACTCACGCTGCCTGATTTCGAGAAAATGTCCGAAATCCCAACTATTGATGTAATAGATGAACGAAAAGTGGGTAAAGATACCCGCTTAACATTAAGAATGAGTAACTAACTTTATGTTTACTGGAATTATTGAATCAGTAGGCCATCTGCGCAAAGTCGAGCGTCGTGGTGATGACATTAGATTAACCGTCGCAAGTGGCAAGCTTGATCTGTCAGATGTAAAGCTAGGCGATAGTATCGCGACCAATGGTGTGTGCTTAACGGTTGTTGAGCGCTTGGCTGATGGTTATGTTGCCGATATATCTGCCGAAACGGTTAGTTTAACAGGCTTTGCTCATTATGCCGTTGGTACTGCTGTAAACTTAGAGAAAGCAGTCACTCCGACAACCCGTCTTGGTGGGCATATGGTTAGCGGCCATGTTGATGGCATCGCTCATGTTGATGACAGACAAATACGAGGCCAAGCCATAGAGTTTTGGCTGACGCCTGCAGCAGAGCTCGGGCGTTATATTGCCCATAAAGGTTCGATCACAATCGATGGTGTCAGCTTGACAGTTAATGAAGTGCAAGGGCATCGTTTTAGATTGACCATCGTGCCTCATACCGCAGGCGAAACAACGTTAATAAATTTGAAAGCAGGGGATAGCGTCAATATTGAAGTTGATCTTATTGCCCGCCACTTAGAAAGATTGATGAGCTATTCATCAGAGCAGCAAGCAGAGCAACCGAAGTCAGAAGTTACTATGGATCTGTTAGCTCGCTCAGGGTTTTTAAGATAAAAACTGGCTTAAGACTATTTTAACGATAGAATTTGTCATTAGAAAATCCTACAAAATAAACATTACATTTATTTACTGCTGTGCCGCAAGCGGCTTATTGATTAGCGACCTCAGCTAACGCAGTAATACAAAAAATAAAGGTATAAACATGGCGTTACATAGTATAGAAGAGATCATTGAAGATATTCGTCTAGGTAAGATGGTTATCTTGATGGATGATGAAGACAGAGAAAATGAAGGCGACCTTATTATGGCTGCTGACATGGTGACGCCTGAGGCCGTTAATTTTATGGCCACCTTTGGTCGAGGTCTTATTTGCCAGACGTTAACGAAAGAGCGCTGCCAGCAGTTAAATCTTCCGTTGATGGTGACAAACAATAATGCACAGTTTTCAACTAACTTTACCGTGTCAATTGAAGCGGCCGAGGGCGTAACAACCGGTATATCAGCGCAAGATCGAGCTGTGACGGTTAAAGCTGCTGTCGGTAAAGATGCCAAACCAGCTGATATTGTTCAGCCTGGTCATATTTTTCCATTGATGGCGCAAGAGGGCGGTGTGCTTATTCGCGCTGGTCACACTGAAGCTGGTTGTGATTTGGCAAGGCTTGCAGGTTTTGAAGCATCATCAGTGATTGTTGAAATTCTAAACGACGACGGCACAATGGCGCGTCGCCCTGATCTTGAAATCTTTGCTGAAAAGCACGGTTTAAAGATGGGCACCATTGCTGACTTAATTGAGTACCGCAATACTAAAGAGACCAGTGTTGTGCGTGAAGCACAGTGTAAGCTTCCCACTCGTTTTGGCGAGTTTGATATGCTCACTTTCCGTGACACTATCGATAACCAATTACATTACGTGTTAGTTAAAGGTCCTGTTACCGAGAATGCTCTGGTTCGTGTTCACCTTCAAAATACCTTTAACGACTTATTGCATTCTGAGCGTGATCAGCAACGTAGCTGGCCGTTAGAGAAGGCAATGCAGCGTATTGGTGATGAAGGCGGTGTACTTGTATTGCTTGGTCATCAAGAGCATAGCAGTGATATCTTGGCTAAAGTTAAAGCATTCGAAGCTGAAGATAACGGCAGTGCTCCTGTTGCAGCTAAGTGGCAAGGGACATCTCGCCAAGTCGGTGTTGGTTCACAAATTCTGGCTAACGTTGGTGTAACGTCTATGCGTCTGCTTAGTTCACCAAAGCGTTATCATTCACTCTCAGGCTTTGGTTTGGAAGTTACTGAATATATAGCAGAATAAATTTTACTGGTGGCGATTATTATCGTCCTAGGTGTAATTTCACTCTTTTCTTATAAATTGCATAGGGATCAGCGTAAGTGGCTGTGGTATCATACCGCCTCTTCCGCCCCCATGCTGGGTCATTAAGCTAATTTAGGTAAGATAAATGAACGTAGTTCAAGGTAATATCGAATCGAAAAACGCAAAAATTGCGATTGTAGTTTCACGTTTCAACAGCTTTGTTGTTGAGAGTTTGCTTGATGGTGCGGTAGACACTCTAAAGCGTTTTGGTCAGGTTGCAGATGACAATATCACTGTAATTAAAGTCCCAGGCGCTGTTGAACTGCCACTTGCAGCCCGTCGTGTTGCGGCAAGCGGAAAATTTGACGGCATAATCTCACTTGGTGCGGTTATCCGTGGTGGTACACCTCATTTTGATCTGGTTGCAGGCGAATGTAATAAAGGGTTAGCTCAAGTTGCACTTGAGTATGATATTCCTGTTTCATTCGGCGTTTTAACTACAGATACCATTGAACAAGCTATTGAGCGTTCAGGTACTAAAGCAGGTAACAAAGGCGGCGAAGCTGCTTTGGGTCTGCTAGAGATGGTTAACGTTTTGCAAGCACTTGAAGAACAGCTGTAATTTAGGACAATTTAATGAAGCCTTCAGAGCGCCGAAAGGCACGTCGTTTAGCGGTTCAGGCCATATACTCTTGGCAGCTAAGTGGCAACAATATTGCTGATGTTGAGCATGAGTTTCTAACTGAACAGAATGTTGATGGTGTCGATATAGCTTACTTTCGTGAGTTATTAGGTGGCGTCGCAACAAAGAAAAGCCAATTGGATGAGCTTATCACTCCATTTTTGGTTCGTCCTATGGATGAAGTTGATCCTGTCGAGAAAGCGATTGTACGCCTAGCGACGTATGAATTAACTTTCCGTAAAGATGTTCCATATAAGGTAGCGATTAACGAAGCTATCGAGCTTGCCAAAGCATTCGGCGCTGAAGATGGACATAAGTTCGTTAACGGTATTCTGGATAAGCTAGTAGCAAGAACTAAATAGTTAAAACGGCATCTTCGGATGCCGTTTTTGTATGGCTAAAAGAGAGTCTTTGTTGCATGCCCACAGCTATGCAGGGTAAGCGCAGCGGAATAGCCTTGGTACCCACAGGCTATTTGGCTCCCTTTTTTCTTCAGTCCACTTTTAAATTGTGATTGGTATTGTGAAAGAATTTCAGTTAATCGAAAGCTATTTTACTGGGCGCGCCCAGTCTCGAAAAGACGTGGCCGTTGGTATAGGCGATGATTGTGCCATTGTTGAGCCTGCTATTAATAAGTCTGTAGCGATATCTTGTGACACGCTAGTGGAAAACGTACACTTTTTCCCTGATATGCCTGCTAATGCATTGGGGTATAAATCGTTAGCGGTTAACTTGTCAGATCTTGCCTCTATGGGGGCTGAACCTGCTTGGATGACGCTGGCGCTAACGCTACCTGAAGTCGATGAGAATTGGCTTGCTGATTTTAGTACCGGTATGTTTGAAATTGCTGAGTATTACGGTGTTGCATTAGTGGGTGGTGATACGACTCGCGGGCCTCGCTCAATCACCATTACGATCAATGGCCAAGTACCTAAGCACACAGGTCTGACACGCAGTGGTGCAAAAAACGGTGACTGGATCTATGTTACGGGTACCCTAGGCGATTCAGCATTAGGCTTGGATCTGCTGCGGGGCAAAGCACAATGCAATGAGGCTGATAGAGAGTATCTTATTAATCGCCATTATCGACCGACTCCAAGGGTGCTTGCTGGACAAGCGTTACGGACTTTAGCATCCAGTGCTATCGATATTTCTGATGGCTTAGTCTCTGATATACAGCATGTACTAAAAGCTTCTAATATTGGTGCTATGGTCAACGTCGATAAATTGCCTTTATCTAAAGAATTGAAAGCCAATGTCACTGAAGAGATGGCATTGAGTTACGCCTTAACCGGCGGAGAAGATTATGAGTTACTCTTTACTGTTTCTGAGGCGCAAAAAGGCGCATTAGAAATTGCATTGGCTGAAACCGGTGTCAAGTTTACTCAAATTGGTCAAGTGTGCACTGGCGGTAAGCTAAACTTGTTATTAGATAGCCAGCCATTTGAACCGATTAACCTTGGATTTGAGCATTTTAATTGATGGATTTACTCTCAAAAGATAAAGCGGTGGCTAAGCTTTCCCTTAAGAACCCAATTCATTTTTTGGCATTGGGTTTTGGCTCCGGTTTAGCAGCGAAAGCACCTGGAACGTTCGGCACTATCGCCGCGATCCCTGTATTTTTGCTTATGGCGCCATTAAGCTTGCCTTGGTACATAGGGCTGACATTATTTAGTGTGTTAATTGGGTTTTATATCTGCGACAAAGCGGCCAAAGATATGGGTGTTCATGACCATGGCGCGATTGTATGGGATGAAATAGCAGGTTTACTCATTACCATGATTGCAGCCCCAGCTGGTTGGCAATGGTTGTTAGCTGGTTTTGTGTTGTTCCGCTTTTTCGATATTTTGAAACCTTGGCCTATCCGCTGGCTTGATGCCAAAGTACATGGCGGATTCGGTATCATGATTGATGATGTGCTAGCGGGTATATTCTCGCTTATCTGTTTGCAAGTTGCCGCTTACTACTTGATTTAATCAAGGGTAAGACAATAAAAAAAGGAGCTTATTAGCTCCTTTTTTATTGTCTTACACTGCAACTGAGCCCAATAACACTTAGCTTAGCTTAGCTTAGCTTAGCTTAGCAGTAGCTCTTTAGCGTTAGCTAACGTGTTGCTTGTGATGGTATCGCCGCCTAATAAGCGCGCCAGTTCTTCAACGCGTTGCTCTTTATCTAACTGCACCATAGAGGTTTCTGTCTTTCCTGCTTTGCTGCTTTTGTTTACAAACATATGTTGATGACCGTTACCAGCAACTTGTGGTAAATGGGTGACACAAAATACTTGTGTGGACTCACCTAGGCTGCGCAGCATTCGGCCAACAACCGCCGCTGTTGGGCCTGAGATCCCTACATCAACTTCATCAAAAATTAGTGTCGGTGTTGCTACTTTCTTAGCTGTTATCACTTGAATACCTAGCCCAATACGAGATAGCTCACCACCAGAGGCAACTTTCGCTATTGGTTGTAACGGCTGTCCGGGATTGGTGGTGACTAAAAACTCTATTCCATCACAGCCATGTGGGCTAATTACGCTTTCATTAAAGCTGACCGCAATGCTGAACTTACCTTTGGGCATACTGAGTTCATGTATCGATTGGGTAACCTTTTTATCAAGCTCTTTCGCATAGCGGCTGCGGCTTTGGCTTAGCTTTTTTGCATGGTTTAAATAGGCTTGTTGACTGTTATTAAGTTGATTACGGATCTCATCAAGTTTATCTTCATCGGAGTCTAAATCATTAAGCTCTGTTAATAGGGCTTGATGATGAGCATATAGCTCCGCGGCATTGACATGGTGCTTGCGCGCTAATTGCAGTGCCTTAGATATGCGTAACTCCAACTGCTCAAAGTATTCAGGATCTAACTCTAAGCCGTCTAGATAACGTTCAAGTTCGCTACTGGATTCCTGTACTTGGATCAGCGCCTCATTTAGCATGGCAACGACGCTACCAAGCTCTGCATCATAACTCTCTAAATCTTGGCCTTGGCTGATAGAGGTATTGAGCAGGGACTCAACACTGCCTTGGTCATTTTCTTGCAAAATATGTAATTGGCTGCGGCATAACTCTATTAATGCCGTGCTATTGGCAAGCTTTTTATGTTCGGCTTCAATGGTCTCAAATTCACCTTCGCTAATGGCAAACTCGTTAAGCTCTTCCACCTGGTATTGCAGTAATTGCTTACGTGCTAACCTTTCGTGTTGAGCAAGCTCTAACTGCTGCAGTTCTTTCTCTATCGTTTTACAGCGGTGATAACTGGCGGAGACCGACTCGAGCAGCATTTTATGGTTGGCATAGCTATCGAGCAATGTAAGCTGGTGCTCACTTTTTAGCATTGCATGGTGAGCATGTTGGCCATGGATCCCGATAAGTAGTTGGCCTAGAGATTTAATTTGGGCTAGTGGTACTGGATTACCATTAATGTATGCACGAGAACGGCCATCACTGTTAATGGTGCGTCTTAAGATACACTCATTGTCTAGTTCGAGATCATGATCTTCTAACCAGCGTTTAGCCAGCGGTATATCGGATAGAGAGAAGCGTGCACTCACTTCGGCTTTTGTGGCGCCCGGCCTAATAGTATTGGCATCAGCTCGATTGCCAAGACATAGGCCTAAAGCATCAATCGCAATAGATTTACCAGCACCCGTTTCACCGGTAATACTGGTCATTCCGGCTTTAAAATCGAGTTCTAAAAAACGCACAATAGCAAAATTGTTAATGCTGAGTTGGCAAAGCATAGTGATGTCCTATCCAAAACACTGTATTGATAAACAGTATATACTGTTTTTCTATACAGTAAACTATTTGTTGCTAAATCAAGCAATGTTTAGTCTGTGATATTTTAAGTTATTAATTTATTTTGATTTTTGTTAGTTGCTGCTTAAGTCTCATTTAAATGGAGACTGAATCGTCATTATCGTTAAATATTATTCTAGTTGATGACACAGCACTTAGTAGGCGTTGTGGTAGCGATAATAAATGAAGGTTATTTTGTTTTAACCTAATAAGAACGCTTCTAATAAGGGCAAGCTAATAAAAGTGACAAGTGTTCCAAATAGTATGCCTTGAGCGCTAGTGATCACTTGAGTCTGGTAACGCTGAGCGAGTAAGTAAACACTTGCTGCAGTTGGCAGGGCTGCAAGCATCACGCCCATCGAAATTAACTGTGGTTCCACTTGTAAGCTTGTCATCAGTAAGTAGGTAATAAATGGCTGTATGAATAGCTTTATCATGTTGACTGCACTGATATCACTTAGCTGTTGATAGTTAATAAGCTGCTTTGATGTATGGTGTTGCCCAGACTTTGCTAATACCATACCTATGGCAAATAGTGCACAAGGGCTCGATGTCATACCGAGTTGCTTAATCATAAGCGCCAGACTATCTGGCAATGTTATTGCTAGCGCCGATAGGCTTATTCCAATAAAACTGCCGACAACGATAGGGTTTTTAATTAAGGCGAGAGTCACGACTTTTACTGCTGAAGTTTGATTGTTATTGATGACTTCTAAAGATACCAACGCAGTAGCGAAAATTATCACCGATAATAGGCTGGCAATAGCAGCGGCGGCTAAGGCCATTTGGTTGCCAGGAAACAGTATTGCCATGAGCGGCATCCCAATAAAAGCAGTATTACCAAAGGTGGCATTAAGTGCTCGCATGGTTGCGACGGCTTTTTTTGTTGGGTTTACAAGCAATGACATGACTAATGTTATGGCATAGCTCATTAGCATCGCAGCGCTAAAACCTGCAATATAGCCCCAGTGGAGAATGTCACTGATAGGTGTTTGTGCCAGCGTAATCAGCATGATGGCCGGAAACGCAATATAGTAAACATATTGGTTTAATACTTGGTCAGTCTCAAACGGTAATAGCTTTGTTTTCTGTACCAAAGTTCCAATCAACATAATGCCAAATACGGCGAGGAGCGGCGTCAATACTGCTGGCATGCTGTTCTCTATTCACTTGGAGTAATATGCGTTAATTACGCTTAACATTGAGCTAGAACACTATCATAGTTGCTCTTTGGTATACTATTGACCTTAGGTCGTAGCCGCTCGTCACTTTTTGTTTTAAACGCTAAGGTTTTATCGATGAATAGCAATTTTGGATTGGAACTACAGCTGATCTACCAATTCGTTCACCTAGTTAATGCGGGAAGCTTTTCTCAAGCTGCGAAAGAGCTTGAGATGCCAATTGCAACTGTGAGTCGTAAACTAACAAAATTGGAAACTCTGCTCGATAAACAACTGTTAATGCGTAATACACGTAAGCTACGTTTAACCGAGGAGGGGATAGCACTGTTTCGGCAGTATCAAGCTATTGTGTCTCAGTTTGATAGCATTCGTGGCGCAGCGGTCGATAGGCCTGAAGGTACACTTAGAATTGCAGCGCCTGTATCAATTATCTCAATGATATTCATACATGCTATTAATGAGTTTTGTGAGAAGTACCCTGATATTCAGTTGCATATTGTGCAAAACAATAACGTGATTGATTTGATTGATGAAGGCGTTGATGTTGCCATCGTTGGTGGTACTCAGCCGGATTCATCTTGGGTCTCAAGCTCTCTTGGCGTGCTTAACTACGGCCTATTCGCATCGCCTGATTATATTGCAAGTGCAGCTCCTTTTACTCACCCTAGCGAACTGGATAACCATGCATTAATCAAAGTATGGCCTCTTTTTAACTGGACACTTAAGCACCCATCAGGAGAGAGCTTTTACTATGATGGACCCGCTAAGTTAACATTGAGTGAGCTCAATGGTGCAGTCAGAGCGGCTGTGGATAATGGTGGAATACTGTATGGTCCAACACTTTTTGTAAAAAATGAGCTCAACTCCGGTCAGTTACAGAGCTTGCTGCCTGAGTGGATTGGTGAAAAAAGACGGATTTCGATCTTATATCATCAGCGTAGTCATCAGCCGTTAAAGGTAAAGCTGTTTATCGAGTTTATGCATTCGAAAGCGGAGCAACTGTTCTCGATGGAAAGTAAATAGCCTGATTAATACCAATTGCATT
>NZ_JBFRMK010000202.1:0-5500 GCF_041470405.1 Shewanella sp. 10N.286.45.A1 | reverse complement strand
TTAGTTCGCCAAAAACACTCTGAATAGATCAACTACTTATACTGACTGGTATGATGTTGAGCTGATGAAAAAATTAGCGGCAGAGATGGAGGGCAAAATTGCATTTGTGCCTTACACATTTGCCAATGTGCTGGGGGCGATAAATCAAGGCCAGTTTGATATTGCTATATCAGGGCTACAGATGACCACTAAACGCATCGAGCATGTTGGTTTCACTACTCCAGTACTCGATCTGCATTACTCGTTTGTGGTTAAAGATCATCGTGCTGATGAGTTCAAGACCGATAAGCTGCTGCGCGAGGCAGGTTCGCTTCGAATTGCCTCAGTTGGTTCTTACTCAATTATTCCCCATCTAGAGAAGAAGTTTCCTAACTTTAAGTTCGACACTATCCAGTCCGACCGCCTGTTTTTTGAAGATGATGGCAAACATGGGATGGCCTGATGATAAGTCTTGAAGCGGGCAAGACTTGGACTATTCTGTATCCAGAGTACACCACACTGTATAACCGAGAAGAGATTAAATCATTTCCAGCATCTTATGCCGTTGCGCGCGATAATGCGTCATTACAGACATTCCTTAATAGTTGGTTAGCGATTCAAAAGTCATCGGGTTACGTCGATAAGCTTTATGGATACTGGATTTTGGGCGAAAATGCCAAACCGAAAAAGCCGCGCTGGTCGGTCATCAAGGATGTGTTGCACTGGGTTAAAGAGGAAAGTTAATACCGCTAAGCACAGCAATATTGGGAGACTGTAAGTAACCTAAACCAACGAATATCTGGCTTTAGGTTACTTGCAGTGAAATACGCACTACATTATCCAGCTGTAACTCAATACACCATAAGCATGCCAATCCTGTGGATCTGATTCATACTCTTTACTGTAAAAGTCAAAGCGCCAGCTTAGTGACCAATTCGGAAAAGCCCAAACGACTCCCGCACTTGCTTGAGCTTGCTGATTTTTTAATTGCACATAAGAGTCGTAGGGGAGATCGCCATCAAGTGTTAAATCATTAAAGCGATAACCCGCTTGAGCGCGAGTAAATACCGTCCAACTGCCACTGTCTTTTGCTGACATACTGTATTGACCGTAATGCCCTTGATGGCTACTGAGCTGGCCAAATGATTGTGCTAGTTCATCGCCCCAACGCAAGGTCATGCCTAGATTGGTTTCAGAGCGGAAATTACCCAGTTGCGAATAACTGTGACCGCTAAGCTCCCAATCACTATTTTCAAAGGCTGTCTGTCGAGTGAATAGATAGTCTGCTTCATAAGCAAATTGCAAAGTGAACTGGTTCTCAACCTGATATTTCCAGCCCAGAGGCTCAGTAGAGGAGGTTATCTTGTGCACTAATTCTTGCGTTGCTTGAGCACCTGAAGCAGGCCCCATGACGCCAATACTCAACCAGTTCTTTTGCGCGATATGGCTGCTGTAGGCTGCGGTATAGCTTTCAAGTTCTAGTAAGCCTGCGTAAGGTCGTTCATTAGGTTGGGCGTAATCATAACCAATTTCTGTGGGCGTCCACATGCGCTGATAAATTTTGACGCCCCATTGTTTACGACCTTCTTGTTGGGAGAATAGTAACTTTGATTGCCAGTTAAACACTAAGAGGGCGCGTGAGAAGTCGTTGTCGTCTGCGGTTTGCCAGCCAATAACAATGCCGTTGGAGAAGTCACCATCATCACCGATCACCACGTCATTATCTAAGCCTAGATTCCATTGATCCGCATAAGCGGGCATTGATAAGAAAATCGATATAAGTGCGGTGGCGACAGCTGGTTTTAGCTTCGCTGGATCTCTAGAGGGGAAGAAGGTCACAATAGACTCCTCAATTTAGTTCAATGCATGATTTCAGGCGAGAAGATACACAAAACTAACACTGCCAGAATATAGATAAACTATAGGCATGTATATAGCCGTTCTACTTGAACATGCTCGTTAAAGCCCATTAAACTCCCATACTACCTGCATCTTCAGGTAGCACGGGTATAGCTGGCCTAGCGAACCTGTTGACGATAGGCTCGCGGCGATAGACCTGTTATGCGTTTGAATGCCCGAGAAAAGTGTGGCAGATCGGAATAGCCTATGGAGGAGGCGATGCGGCTGATAGGAATGCTTGCATCTGACAACATCTCACAAGCTTGATTGAATAGAATATTCTCAACGATGTTTGAGTAGCTGGCATTCTCCTTTTTTAAACGCCGTTGCATAGTGCGCACCGGCATTCCTAAGATCTCTGCTGCAGTCTCTATTGGCAACCTTCCTAAGCCTAAATAGGGTTTAAGTGCTTGCTTTAATGAGTCAGCAAATAACGCTGGTTTTAAAGGGGAGTGAGCTGAGGTTTCATGCCAATTTAGCGTCAGTTTCACCGGGGAAGCTAACTCTTCCGTAGACAGAGATAGCCCAATCACTCGGCGATTGATATAAAACTCTGCCTTCTCAAGCAGCAGAGATGCTTTAATTTCTTCGGCATTACTGCCTGTGAGCATTATTGCGGTAGGAGACCACTGTCTATTTGTTAGTGCCCGCACCAGTTCAACCATGAAAGTGACAATAAAGTGTGCTCTAAAGTCTTGTAGTTGTTCACTATAGAAACGGTGCTCACGGATAAACCAATGACGCCCTGCAAGATGTCTAAGTTTTACAGCAGAATGTAATGACTCTTGATTAAATAGCTGCGCAAACTCATTCAAGGCCTCTTCAAGGGTCTTAGCATGTTGCATTTTACCGATATAATTTGGGATCAAAACTTGTCGGCATACTTGCCATATTAGCTGGCTGTATCTGTCGGGCCCCGCTTTTTCGCCAATAATGTTTAGCAGTTTAATTAGCGGCAGCTGAGGTATGTAATCATGACCTGGCGCTAGGATGTTTTCTGGTAATTGAGCTTTGGCAATTGATGGGTAAATATCGCTGTCTATCTGCTTAAGAATATCAACAAAAGCTAAGGCATACTGGGTTTTGATCAAAGGAACGATAGGCGTAGTTTTGTCCATAGTCTCTCTTATCAAATTTAGCGATTGCTTTTACCATACTCATTATTAGCCTAAGCCACAGGCTTAGGCAATGAACTAAAGATAAATTCCCCTGCAAAGGTTAACTAACAGCAATTGCCTTGAAATCTCCTGAGTTAATATTAGGTTAGATAAGTGACTAAATTTAAACAAGTTATTACAAAAAAAAGTCGATAAGCCAAGAGTCTGCAGCCATAAATGCTAAACCCACACTAGCGGCACCGATTAAAGAGTATGGATTCAATACTCCTCAGCGTTTCTTTGTTGGCTATACGCTCGCAGTCTTGGTCGACCTTACCGTACTAAATCTGTTTAATGAATTTTGGCAGTACATTACGGTTGAATCTTTTTCTATTTCGCTATTAGTGGCTATTTTATTGCAGTTACTATTAAAACTGACGATTGCAGCAGAGCATGCTATTGCTAATTATTTTAAAGATAAACCAGGCAAGGCGCCCAAGTTCTGCCGTGCATTTTGTACCTCGCTTATTTTGTTTGGATCTAAGTTTGTGATGTTAGAAGCAATAAATTTGGTCTTTGGTGACAGGATTAATTTTACTGGGCCAGTTGATGGCATAGTGGTTTTTTTTGCATTGGTATTCGGGATTTTAATCGCTGAATTTATCGTTTCGAAAATCTACTTTTCGTTAGAAGATAAACCTAAACCTGCTGCTTAAAACCGTACCGCAGCCTTTATTTCATCAGCACCATTCATTGCTAAAGGCTGCTGTAGTTACGCAGACGCATTTATCTATAATCATCTACTCGTTGAACACTAACCATTGCGCTGCGATTTATTGAAAAGTAATCTGATAAAACATAATCGATAGAATCCAGCAGACATGACTCCAACAATTAGCACAATAATGAACCATCGCTCAGTAAGGCATTTTACTGATCAAACAATAACTGCCGCCAATCTTGAGCAGATCTTGCATTGCGCATTAGCGGCTTCGACCTCAAGCTTTATTCAATGTAGTAGTATCATTCGCGTATCAAATCCTGATAGTCGTGAGAAGTTGGCGCAATATGCGGGTGGCCAACCTTATGTAGCCTCTGCTGCGGAGTTTCTGGTCTTTTGTGCTGACTTTAATCGTCACCAACAGATCCACCCCGATGCGCAACTTGGTTTTACAGAGCAAACTTTGATTGGTGCGGTAGATACCGCCCTCATGGGGCAAAACGCATTACTTGCTGCCGAGTCATTAGGTCTAGGCGGTGTATTCATTGGCGGCATTCGCAATAACCCGCAACAAGTGAGTGAGCTATTAGAGCTGCCTAAACATGTACTACCATTGTTCGGGTTATGTATTGGTTACCCAGCCAAAGAGCCTGAACAAAAACCACGTTTGCCGCTCAATATCGTGCTGCACCAAGACAAGTACCAAGCGTTAGACCTCGCGGCTGTTGCAGCCTATGACCAACATATTCTTGAGTATTATGCTGCTCGCAGTAGCAATACCAAGCAAGTGACATGGTCACAGCAAATCACCGCAACGTTGAGTAAAGAGTCTCGACCTTTTATGAAAGAGTTTCTAAACCGACAAGGCTTTAGTGATAAGTGATTGCTAACGCTATGGGCTAGCATCAAATTTGATACCTTGCGCAAGTTAGCTTGCTGCTCAGTTGAGGCAAGTTCACAGGACAAGATTTTCAATCTAGATGATATTCGAAATATTGATTATAATGTGCCTTTGAAATGCGAGTTATATTGATAGCAGCCTTAGTTAACAGCGCTATCAAGCATGATTCACCAAATTATTGACTAAAGAGAATATGCCATGAGCGCTTTACCACCATGCCCAAAATGTGAATCTATCTATGCTTACGAAGATGGCTCACAGCTGATTTGCCCTGAATGTGCTCATGAATGGAATCCAAACGAAGTTATCGTTGATCCAGATGCAATTATCCTAAAAGACGCCGTAGGTAACCTGTTGGCTGAAGAAGACAAAGTCACTTTGATTAAAGATCTTAAAGTGAAAGGTTCTTCTCTAGTACTTAAAGTAGGTACTAAAGCCGTTATCAAGCGTTTCGTTGACGCTGACCACGACATCGATTGTAAAGTCGATGGCCACGGCCAGATGATGCTTAAGTCGAAGTTTGTTAGAAAACAAAACTAATTAACTTTTAGCTAGTTCAACATCTAAAACATCTGCCTCGTGCAGATGTTTTTTTATGTGCTTTCGTTCGCTCTGGGTATCGATTTCGATAAGGCGAAGGTTATATTTTTGCTGATTTTATATTCTAAAGAGGTTCGAATTCCCCCGTAATACACCACAGGGGACAGTAATAGCATCATATGGATCACTTTTAGTAGGGAAATATCCCATGAACAGGATGTAATACCAATTGCATTAAAAGTTTGACCATTCAGCGGGAATTCAAAGCGCTGTAGGCAAGTAGTGGGATTTGAGCTAATAGTTATTCTCGGCTCTGGCATCCTGCTTCGCTCTACCTCCTAAATCCATTTAGTCGTATATCCA